>USNJ01000012.1 GCA_900556055.1 uncultured Ruminococcus sp. | reverse complement strand
TAAAATTAATTAAAACAGCCATATACCGTGTTCATTTTTTGTATATATTGCTCATCATTTACAATATATTAATTTTCCATATGTAAAATGTGGTGATAAATGTACTTAAACGATTTTATATATTGGCAGACATGATTTGTTAATGCAAAATTTACCGTATAACGTATAATTCAGCCGCTAGGGAGTATATAATAATATTAACAAATGAACAAGTATTCATATGTTGAAATGAACAACTAAGTCATAATACAGAAAGGAATGTACTTCAGTATGAATGAAAATGAGAAAATTCCCGTATGCGCCGAAGACGAATGTTCCCACCCCGATGTGGTAGCAAGCGTTGCAGATAAAATGCCCGATGAGGAAATGCTTTACGATGTTGCCGAGCTTTTCAAGGTTTTCGGAGACAGCACAAGAGTAAGGATAATATGTGCGCTGTTTGAAAGCGAAATGTGCGTCTGCGACATCGCCGAGCTTCTTAATATGAATCAGTCGGCGATCTCCCATCAGCTGAGGGTTTTGAAGCAGGCACGGCTGGTAAAATACCGCAGAGAGGGAAAAACAGTCTATTATGCCCTCGCCGATTCACATATACAGACAATATTCGACCAGGCTTTCGAACATATAATGGAATAGGGGTGATATGATGTCAACATTCTGGGACAGGATAGCCTGCATATATGATCTTAACGAATATGTATTCAACGGAAAAGTTTACAAAGCTATGCTCCATGCCGTGAAAAATGCCGTTCCCGAGGGTGCGAAGGTGCTTGAATGCGCCGCAGGAACAGGCGAGATCTCGGTTTACATATCCCCGAAATGCAGTGAGATAATCTGCACCGACCAATCGGCTGAGATGCTTGCAATGGCTGTAAAAAAGGCAGAAAAGCATCACGCAGAAAATATCGTATTTGAGAAGCGTGACATCTTCTCCCTTGAAGATGCTGACTGCACATATGACGCAGTCATAGCGGGAAATGTGCTTCATCTTCTGGACGATCCGCAGGCTGCATTCAACGAGCTTTACAGGGTAACAAAGCACGGCGGTCGCATCATTCTCCCGACATTTCTTACTGACGAAAAAAGATCTCAGCTGACTTTGAAGCTTTACAGGCTCATAGGTTTCAGACCGCCAGCGGGATATACTGCCGATACATACGGAAAAATGCTCCGCAGTCTCACGAAAGACAGATTATGGCTGAAAAAGATAGACGGAAATATCCCGCTGGGATTTGCAATGATTGAAAAGGAATGAAAGAGATGATCTTATGGAACTGATTTTAAACGGTCTTGACTGCGCACACTGCGCCGAAGAGATACGCTCAAGAGTTGAGAAGCTTGAAAGCGTTGAAAAGGCTGAAATGAATTTCATGGCAAAGAAGCTGACCGTCAGCGAGAAGCACGGTTCTGCCAATGTTTATGAAGATGTAAAGAAGATAATCGCTGAGGTTGAGCCTGATGTGACTGTTGAGATAAAGCACACATCGGCAAAAAAGACCGAATATATCCTTGAAGACCTTGACTGTGCGCACTGTGCTGAGGAGATCCGTGCGGCTGTCGAAAAGCTTCCCGATGTAAAATCCGCTGAGATGAACTTCATGGCTAAGAAGCTTACTGTCGAAGCTGACAGGAATGTCACCGAAACGATAAAGAAGATAGTTTCCGAGCTTGAACCCGATGTCACTGTTAAGCTGAATGATGAAGTGTCCGCAAAGAAAAGCGAGGACACGGAGGAAGAGCATGAAGGCTCCGGAAAGGTAATGATAATCAGGATCGTTTCCGCAGTTGTTCTTGCGGCAGCCGGATTTATCGTCGGATCGGTTTCAGATGCTGATATCGTAAAGACTGTCCTTATGGTCGCTGCTTATCTTATCGCCGGATATGATGTTCTGCTGAGAGCTGTGAAAAACATCTTCAAGGGACGTGTTTTCGATGAAAACTTTCTCATGACCATCGCCTCAGTCGGCGCAATGCTTATCGGCGAAGCGTCCGAAGGTGCGGCTGTTATGATACTTTATCAGATAGGCGAATACTTCCAGAACTACGCTGTTGAACGTTCGAGAAAATCCATCTCGGGACTTATGGAGCTTCGTCCCGACAGCGCAGGCATCAGAGATACCGATGAAAACGGAAACATGATAATCAGGCAGGTATCTCCCGAAAGCATTTCCATAGGCGATGTCATCGTTGTATCCGCAGGCGAAAGAGTTCCGCTTGACGGCGAGCTTATCAGTGCAGACTGCTCCGCAGATACCTCCGCACTGACAGGCGAAAGTGTCCCCAGAACATTCAGAACGGGCGACGAGGTAATGAGCGGCGTTATCAATCTTTCCGGCGTTATGGAGCTGAGAGTCACCAAGAAATACGGCGAATCCACAGTTTCAAGAATTCTCGAAATGGTCGAAAATGCTGGTGCAAGAAAGGCTCCCTCGGAGAATTTCATCACAAAATTCGCAAGATATTACACACCGTGCGTTGTTATTGCGGCTATTCTGCTTGCAGTTATCCCGATGATGATAGACGGTGCATTCTCGGCAGACAAAATTTATCCCGCACTTGAATTCCTCGTTGTATCCTGCCCATGCGCACTGGTGATTTCCGTTCCCCTCTCTTATTTCGGCGGGATCGGCGGTGCATCGAAAAAGGGCATACTTATCAAGGGCGGCAGCGTTATGGACATTCTCAGGAAGGCTGACACAGCTGTTTTCGATAAGACAGGTACTCTGACAGAAGGCGTTTTTGATGTAACAAAGATATATCCCGAAGAAAATGCCGACAAGATACTGCGTCTTTGCGCAGCCGCCGAAAGCTATTCAAATCACCCGACAGCCGTATCCGTAAAGCGTGCATATGAGCGGAAGGGCGGCACTTCCGATATCGCAAACGTTACATCCGAGGAGCTTTCGGGCATGGGCGTAAAGGCGAATTACGACGGCAGCGAGATACTCGCAGGGAACAAGCGTCTTATGGATAAATTCGGCATTCAGTGCGAAAACCCCGACAGTGCAGGAACTGTTATCCACGTTGCCGAAAACGGAAAATATCTCGGATATATCCTTATTTCCGACAGGATCAAAAAGCGTTCGGCTGAAGCTGTCGCACAGCTGAAATCCATGGGCATAAAGACAGTTATGCTCACAGGCGACCGTGAAGCCGCAGCCAAGGAGATCGCCGCACAGGCAGGCATCGACCGTGTTTATGCGGGACTTATGCCCGGCGACAAGGCTGATATCCTCGGAAAGATCAAGGCTGAAGGCAGCAGCGGCATCATATTCGCAGGCGACGGAATAAACGACGCACCCGTTCTTATGGCAGCCGATGCGGGATTTGCAATGGGCGGCATAGGCTCAGACGCAGCTATCGAAGCCGCAGATGCGGTCATCATGGACGATGATCCCTCCAAGATCGCCGATGCGATCGCAATATCAAAGCGCACAGGCGGCATAGTAATGCAGAACATAGTCTTTGCGCTTGCCGTAAAATTCATCGTTATGGTGCTTGCGGCACTCAGTATCGCAAATATGTGGGCTGCTGTTTTCGCAGATGTCGGCGTATCGTTCATCGCAGTTCTCAATGCAATGCGTGCAGGAAAAGTAAAATAAAATATCCACGTAAGGAAATAAAAATGCCCGTGTTTTTTACGAACACGGGCATGATTTTTTTAGCTGTTCAGTTATCAGAAGTCGCCTTTTTCGGGCTTAGGCACTTCTGTTGTTGTGTCGTTGTCCTCTACCTCGTCATCGATGGTGTCAAGCTCCTTTTCAACGTCCTCGTTATCCTCAGCGTCATCAAAGGTCTTTTCCTCGGCGGGCTTTTCCTCAGACTTTGCATCATCGGAAGCAGTGTCATCCTCAGACTTTTCGCAGCAGCCGCAGCCGCACTTGTCATCATCATCGAAATAGATCTCATCGTCATCGTCAAAATCATAATCATACTGCTCAAGCTCTTCCTGCTTCTTCATAGCAAACATAGCAACAGCAGCACCTGCAGCAGCAGATACCAGAGCGAGCATTGCAAGTCCAAAACCGTTCTTCATAATCTTTTTGCTCCTTTTCTTTAATGTGGATTTTCTGTCCGACTGACCCGAATTATCGGCAGCCGATTGTTATGACTATATTATATCACATATTTTACCGAAATACAAGGGACTCTGAAAAATATTTTATTGACATTTATCCCGCAGACGTTGTATAATCATATTATGAATATCTCTGGGAAAGGAAAATTAAAATGAAAACTATCGGAATAATCTCGGCAATGCCCTCAGAAGTCAAGGATATACGCGAAGCACTCGGCGAAGCTGCTGTCGAAAAGCACGGCGCATATGAATTTTATGTATGGAAAAAGGACAGCGTGACTGTCGTTAATGCGTGCTGCGGCATCGGCAAGGTAAATTCCGCTGTATGCGCAAGCGTCCTGATAAACACATTCAAGCCCGATTTTATCATAAACTGCGGAATTGCGGGCGGAATGTCCGCTGATGTAAAGGTCTGCGACATAGTTATTTCGAAGGACCTTATGCATCATGACCTCACCCCCCGATTTCTCGAAAACTATCCCCCGTATCACAGCAAATTCGAGGCTGACAGCGAGCTTATCTCGATAGCCGAAACAGCTTGCGAAAAGCTTGGCTACAAGTCCCACATCGGCAGGATAGTTTCGGGCGAGCAGTTCATATCCGACTCCGCACTGAAGGCTGAGATCGTCAAGGAATTCTCCCCTCTCGCAGTCGATATGGAGTCCTCCGCAGTCGCACATTCGGCTTTTCTGAACGGCTGCAAGTTCGTTACAATCCGCTGCATCTCCGACAATGCCGACGACAACGGCGAGATGACATATGAGGAATTCGAGAAGATAGCTGCAAAACGCGTTGCTGACGTGGTTCTTGCTATAATCAACGGTTAAAATCAAACGGGAGAAATTCAACGAAATGAAATTCTCCCGTTTATTTTTCTTTCATAGCTCTCGCCACATCGAGCAGCAATCTGCATTTTTCTTCACTGAGTTCTGCGCACCTGTCCTTTATTTCGGATATTACCTGCGGGATATCCTGCTCATCATCAAAGAAATCCTTCGGAGAAATGTTCAGATAATCACAGATGTAGAGGAACATTTCCATTGACGGAAGGCTCTTCTTGTTTTCGATCCTGTTTATATAGCCGGGATTCTGACCGAGAGAAAGGCTCATGTCACGGGCTGATACACCCTTTTCCATTCTCAGCGCCGTTATTTTCTCACAAATATATGCCTCGTCGATCATTTTCCCGCCTCCGTCATCAGATGCTTTCTATTTCTACATATTATTATATAATACTTCGGGCGGATTATAATCCTTTTAATGTGAATTTTCTGTTGATATATCACATTAAATAACACACACAATATTATAAAAATGCGCAGAAGCACCCGCTCCTGCGCATTTTTTCATCTATATCAAATCCATTGCGGATCGGCTGCATTACTGGTTCTCAGCCGTAGCCTCGCCGAGTACAAGTGTGAGATCAAGCTCGCTGCCGTCACGGTAAACTGTGATCTTGAATTCATCGCCTGCTTTATAATTTTCCTTGATCTTGTTGATCTCGTCCATTGTTGTAACAGACTCGCCCTCTGCGCCGACGATGATATCGCCGACCTTTACGCCTGCATTGTCAGCAGCCGAACCGGGTTCGATAAATCTTACCATAACACCCTCGGGGATATCATAGTAACGTGCTGTTCTCTGATTGATGTCCTCACCTGTGATGCCGATAAGAGGTCTGCCTGTAACATAGCCCTTGTTGATAAGATCATCAATGATAGGCTTTGCTTCATTTATCGGGATAGCAAAGCCTATTCCCTCGACCTGGCTGGAAACGATCTTGTTGGAGTTGATGCCGATGACCTGTCCATAGCTGTTGATAAGCGGGCCGCCGCTGTTGCCGGGGTTGATGGCAGCGTCCGTCTGGATAAGGCTCATAGAATCGTTATCGGTAGTGATGGTTCTGTTAAGTGCGGAGATTATGCCGCAGGTCGTCGAGCCGTAAAGCTCAAATCCAAGAGGATTTCCTATTGCAACTGCAAGCTCGCCTTCTTCAAGCTCATCGCTGTTGCCGAATTCGGCAGGAGTAAGGTCAAGACCCGCTGCGTCTATTTTAAGGACTGCAAGATCGCTCTTTGTATCCTTGCCTATGATCTCAGCCTCATGCTCGGACTGGTCAGCAAGAACTACCGTGACCTTCTTTGCAACTATTGATGTGCCGTAATCGGAATTAACGACAACGTGCGCATTTGTGATGATGTATCCGTCCTCGCTCATCACAATGCCCGTGCCTGTGCCTGTTGCGCTGCCGGAAAGATATGAATATCCCGAATCAATGACGAATTCCGAAGAAATTCCGACAACCGAAGGCTTTACCTTCTTTACGATATCGGGGACTGTCATTGTGCTGCCCTTGTTTGCAAGCTCAAGCATGCTCTTGTAGGATGAGGAATCCGTCGCTGCGGTCGTAACTGCGGAATCTACGGCATCCGCAACAGTCGTTTCTGTTTCGGTCTTGTCCGCAGCCTCAGCCTTTTCCGTGTCAGCGGTATCGGAAACGGAGGTGCCCCCGCTTATTTCCTTTTCGGTAATAGCCTTGTAGCCGCCGATCGAACCAACGGAAACGACAGCCATCAGAGCTATTATGCCCAACACCTTAGCCTTAATTCCCGAATGTCTCGGCTTTACAGTGCCAACATCATTATCATCGGCAGGATAATAAGAAACCTCTTTGGCATCGTCTTTATTGAACTTGTTATTATCCATCATATATATCATCCTTTCAGTTTGATTTCACTCTTTATTATGTCTCTCTCATTTCGTTATATATTATTTTACTCGTCAATGTGATAATTTAATGACAATAAATCGTATAATCACGGAAATAATTATGTAATAACGCAAAAAATCCGCCGAAACAGATCGTCTGACCTGCTTCGGCGGATAAAAATCAGCCATTTTGATGATTATTTCTCTCTGATCCTTCTTACTGTCTTAACTGCGGCGAATACAGTGATGATAACAGCAGCCGCAGGGATAATGCCGTTTGCGGAGCTTTCTGCTGTGCTTTCTTCAGCTATGCCTGCTGCGGATGAAACGTCCTCAGTAACAGCCATAGGCTCATCGGAGAATACGATAGCATATTCGGAAGCATGAACGAGATTAAGAGGAGCTTCGCCCTTTGCAACCATAGCACTGCCTATGAACTCCATTATACCCTTGTTGTAGTGATAAGCATTCGCATACTTTCCGTTATACTTCGAACCGACAGGGATAGATACCTCTGCGTTAAAGCCGAAGCTGCCGTTGTGCGAAAGTGAGATCTGCATTGAGTCATTGCCCTGAGCGATCTCATTTACGGAATCCTTGGGGATATTGTTTGTCTTGATGTCAACATTGATATCAATGTTCTTAACATCGTCAGAGATAGTTCCTGCCTTGATGGTCCATGTAACACCGTTGGGAAGCTTGAGCTCCATAGTCAGGTTCTTTTCCTTTGCTTCGAGGAAGATGTTTGAGGAGATGTTTGTGCTGTCTGTGCTTATACTTATGGAAACTGTTGTGTTAGGCTTTGCGTCGCTTACTGCCTGTGAAGGCTTGCTGTCTGTATTATTATCATTTTTGCTGTTATTATTGCTGTTGCTGCCCGAAGAAGATGATGATGAAGATCCGCCGCCTGTGGGATATGACGGATTGGAGGGATTTGCCGGTGTTGTCGGATTGGAGGGATTTGCAGGTGTTACCGGCTCTGAGGGCTTAACAGGTGTTACCGGCTCATCATCAGGCTCAACTGCGGGTATAGCAGTGCTGAATGTGCCGTTGTAAGCTGTTATCAGAGCGGAATCGGTCACTTCAAATCCCGGTGTGACCTTGTCGCCTATCTTAGCATCTGTCCTTGCGGCAACGCCTGCATAGATGTTATAGAACTTTAGTGACTGATACTTGGAAAGGTCAACAGCTATCCTTCCGCTGCCGTCTATCGGGAAATACAGTGCTTCCCAGCCGACATGACCCTCGCCCCAGCCATGGAGAATAATTACAATAGCGGAGCATTCATCGGGATCTTCCAGAGTATAATCAACAAGAAGTGCATCATAGCCTTCAAACGACTTGCTGACACCGTTGCCGTTTAAGATATATTCCGTTTTTGTCAGATCGGGTTCGCCTGTTTTAAGGTCATAGTTTCCTGTTGAGGGATCGTAGTCAAGAAATTCTTCAACAACGAAATCACTGATCGAAACAGTACCGAGCTGCATATTCGGCTGCTTTTCAAAAAGAGTATATTCAACATAAGCCGCCGTGGAAAGCTTCAGATATTCTCCATCGGAAAGACTGCCTGTTTCCGCAAAAATATCCTTCAGGGAAACAGTCGAGTAAATAATGTCGCCCGTGTCGCTTGCTGTTGCGGAAAATACAGTGTATGTTCCGCCAAGCTCCCTGCCGTTTGCGTCAACTCTTACTATGTCAACGCCTGTCCATGGGCAGAACTTTGCATTCGGAGTGTAATTAACGCCGTCAGCGGAAACGTGATCCTTATGTCCGCAGACCTCAACTGAGGGCTTCTTAAAGCCGACATTTATAAAGTCGTTGTCCTTGATCTCGCTGTAAGGTATTTTCTTTTCTGCGCCTGTCGGCACATCTACGCCTGCACTGCGCTCGGTGTAGGAAACCTCAAACGTCAGCTTTGTTACATTTAAGGAAGCAGCTGCAGAATTGTACTTTGCACCTGCTCCGATGGTAAGATGCATATTGCAGTACTGCTCAATGCCTTTATTTGCGGGAACAACAAAGGTACCGCTTCCGCTCTTGCTGTCCTGATCCTGATCTGCAAGCTTAAAGGAATCATCTATGACCGATGGATCCAGATCCCAGTTGTGAAGTCCCTCATTGTCCAGTGAAAGCCATGTGTCGTTCTTGTCGGGGCCGTCAGCGGAAGCTGATATGTGTGCATAGCCCGTTGATGAGGTGTAATCGTAATCGACCGTCACAGCCTTAATCTCATAGTAAGCGATATTTGCGCCGATGATCTTTTCAAGTTCGGCTCTCATGCTGTTTCTGCCTGCATCATCAGCTACATTGAAAACATATCCGCTGTCCCAGTCGCCGCTTGTGTCCTTCCATTCTTCCTGAGCCGTATCAGCCTCAGTATATTTAACATCAAAATCAACGCCTGTAATGGTTATTGATGCCGTATCGGAATTTGACATAGTTGCGCCGCAGTTAAATGTAAGCTGAGTATAATTTGTCACGGAAGCGGGGCTTGATATCGTGCCTGTTCCGTTGCCGGAAGTGATCGTGAGATCGGCGAACTGCGGTGTACTGTTGTTGTTCAGGTCGATCCAGCTGCCGTCAGCGTCAAATCCGCCCGCAGAGCAGAACATAGATACATCTGCCGAAACATCATAAGAATAGTGTACCGTGAAGCCCGTGATAACGAAATCGTCACCGACATTGCTGTCCTTTGCTTCGATCGCAGCCTTTATGGCATCCTTGCCGATCGAAGCAGTTGACGATGATGAATCATTCAGCTGAAAGATATTGGCTTCCCCGCTGAGATTTACCCAATCATATGATCCGTCTGCGACACCGCTGCTGTCAAGTGTCATTACTTTGTTTGCTGTCACGGAAACCTTTTCGGTCTTCGTTGCGGGTTCATCGGGAAGGCTGCTGAAATCAACGCTTGCGCTGAAATCCGATGGCAGCTCGACTTTTGCAGTCTTTTCATCGGCTGCGTCTGCCTGTACCGCAGGGAATGCAGCAAGCCAGCCGAGGGACACAGCTGCGGCCGTTGCCAGTGCTGATATGCCTGTTTTCTTCATAATAATTCCTCCTTGCAATAATGTCAGGAAATTTGTGCCTGAGATGTTTTTTGTATTACGCAACCATTATAGCACACAGCCATCGGTTTTTGGTATGCAGATCTGCACAATATTCCGCAATCGGAGAAATATTTTATAAATGCAATGTTTTTATTGATTTTACAAACACGTTTTTTTCAGCGGATTATAAAAATAAAAAACCATTGAATTATGGGGATCTCTCGCCGCAAGCCGCATATATCAAAGCTTTTGCGGCGATTTCTTCTCCATAATTCCAATGGTTTTTATTATTCCATGTTATTCACATGATAAGTCAGAGTCATAAGACTGTCGCCGAGATGAACATTTTCAACGACAATGTTTTCATACTCAGGCTTCAGGTCGTAGTGGCTGAAATTCCAGAAACCCTTTATGCCTGCATTCACAAGCCTGTCCGCAAGCTCCTGCGCAGCCTCTCTCGGGATACAGAGGATAGCTATCAGCGGCTTTATTTCCGAGCATATCTCCTCGAGCCTGTCCATCGGGCTTACAGGTATCCCTGCGATAAGACTTCCCTGCTTTGCGGAATCGCTGTCGAAAATAGCCGCAAGGCTGCACCCTTTTCCTGCGAAATCCATATGGACCGCAATAGCATGTCCGAGATTTCCCGCACCGATAAGCACCGTTTTAAAGCCCTTGTCAACTCCGAGTATCCTGCCGATCTCGCCGTGCAGAGCTTCGGGATTATAGCCGTAGCCCTGCTGACCGAAGCCGCCGAAGCAGTTCAGATCCTGACGTATCTGCGAGGCGGTAAGATCCATTTTCTCCGAGAGCTCCCGCGAGGATATCCTTGTAACGCCCTCACGCATCAGCTCTTCAAGGAAGCGGTAATATCTCGGCAGACGCTTTATGACTGAATCGGAAATTTCACTTTTATGCTGCATTGCCAACTCCGATGTATTACATCATAGCGGCAAGGCGCTTGTTGATCTCAACGAGGAAGTCCTCAGTATTGACCTTTCTCTTGTTCTCGAGATGGGACAGAACGTACAGATCTCCTGTCATAACACCCTCTTCGATAGTCTGAACTGTTGCCTTTTCAAGCTTTTCGCCGAATTCGGAAAGAGCCTTGTTGCCGTCCAGCTCGCCTCTCTTCTTGAGAGCGCCTGTCCATGCAAAGATAGTAGCAACGGAGTTTGTGGAGGTTTCCTCGCCCTTCAGATGCTTGTAGTAGTGACGTGTTACCGTACCGTGAGCAGCCTCATATTCGTAAACTCCGTCGGGAGATACGAGAACGGATGTCATCATGCCGAGGCTTCCGAAAGCAGTTGCAACCATGTCGGACATAACATCGCCGTCATAGTTCTTGCAAGCCCAGATATATCCGCCGTTTGAACGTACAACTCTTGCAACAGCGTCGTCGATCAGCGTGTAGAAATACTCAATGCCCGCAGCCTCAAACTTATCCTTATATTCATTTTCATAGATCTCAGCGAAGATATCCTTAAATCTGTGGTCATATTTCTTGGAGATAGTATCCTTTGTAGCGAACCAGAGATCCTGCTTTGTATCGAGAGCGAAGTTGAAGCAGGCCTTTGCAAAGCTTCTGATGGAATTGTCCTTGTTGTGGAGTCCCTGGATAACGCCTGAGCTGTCCTTGAAATCGTAGATGAGGGAACGTGTTTCCTTGCCGTCCTTATCGGTGCATACAAGCTCGCACTTTGAACCCTGCTCTACCTGCATTTCCGTGTTCTTGTAAACATCGCCGTAAGCGTGACGTGCGATAGTGATAGGCTTAGTCCATGTGGGGAGCAGAGGTGTGATGCCCTTAACAATGATAGGCGCTCTGAAAACAGTACCGTCAAGGATAGCACGGATAGTTCCGTTAGGTGACTTCCACATTTCCTTGAGATCATATTCGGTCATACGCTGAGCATTTGGAGTGATGGTAGCACACTTCACAGCAACGCCGTACTTCTTTGTAGCCTCAGCGGAATCAACAGTTACCTGATCGTTTGTCTCGTTTCTGTGAACGAGTCCGAGATCGTAATATTCTGTGTTCAGGTCAACATAAGGGCAGATAAGGATATCCTTGATCATTTTCCAGATAATTCTGGTCATCTCGTCGCCGTCCATCTCGACGATAGGAGTGGACATTTTGATCTTTTCAGACATTTTTTATTCCTCCATTAATTATAAATTGAAAATTGCCTGTATTTCCGTTCAATGCTGTCATAAATGCCAGCGTTATTATTATGGTATTGCAAAGATGTATTCCGAATGATCTCCGCCGTAAGCGTTTACCGCCCTTTCAAACATGGGCAGTATGTCCTCACGCTTATTGCCGAATGCGCCGCAGCCGAATGCCCCGAGGATAACGATGTCCGCTGACTTTGATGCCGCCAGCGAAACAATCTTCTCTATCCTGCGCTCCATTACGCCGTTAAGCTTATCTTTTGGCATCAGCACCGCTTCACGGCGGTTGACTGCGGGACAGGTTATAAAGCTGCATATCACGGGCTTTTCAAGCAGTTTGCCGCTGTCGTCCCTTATGACCTCGACATTATCGGAGAATATCATTCCGTCAGTGTAATCGGGGAGCATGTGCCGCCTGTTCTGCAAATAGAACGCATTTGTATCCCTTATAGTGTAATACAGCATTGACGCACGGCAGAGAGATTCCTCCTGAGCGTTTCCGCCAATGATATACGCCCCGCCTGCGATAAGCGCATTTGCAAAATTCAGCGCAATAATGTTTCTTCCGCTGTTTTCGAGGATACATTCTATCGTAGTCTGCGGCACGATATGTTCGGAAAGAATGAATTTCTCTGTTCTCTCCGCCCTTTCGGGTACAAAATCGGAAATAAACTCCGACCTTGCCTTTGTACCGTTTTCCTTATATATCCTGTCGTTATCCGACTTGATCTTCAGATAATTCATATCGGCATCCTCACATTCCCATCGGAGGGAACATCATGAAAGCCGCTCCGTACAGTGCAGCAAATATCTCCGTTATATCAATAAACAGCCTTTGATGCCTGAAATGCTCTGCGGCGAAGGACTTTGCCATTTTGTAAAGTTTGCACCCGAGGATCACGCCCGCCGCAATGACAGCAGCAGCCAGTATCAGGAATGCAGCAAGCATTCTGCCGCCGCTGATATCATCGGGCGATATGACCGTAAGGACGCTTTTCGCCGAAACCGCTATCATTCCGATAACAAATCCCGAGCCGGGAGGGCATTTTGCATATCCCCTTACACGTTTCATTTTTTCAGCTGCTCTCTCGTGTAGTCAAGCAGACCGCCTGCAAGCATGATATCCTTTGTGCGTCCGGACAGCTCGCAGAGAACGGGGATCTCCCTGCCGTTTGTCTTGTTGACAACCGTCAGCTGAGTCTTTCCATCGGCAACAGACTTTCTTACATCGGCAAGCACGAGAACATCGCCCTGTGCGATATTGTCATAATCAGCCTCGTTCACAAATGTAAGAGGAAGTATTCCCGCATTGATAAGGTTAGCTCTGTGAATTCTTGCGAAGGACTTTACAAGTACAGCCTTTACGCCGAGATACAGAGGAGCAAGAGCCGCATGCTCACGGGACGAGCCCTGACCGTAGTTTGAGCCTCCGACGATTATCGACTTGCCCATTTCCTTTGCTCTTGCAGGGAACTTTTCATCGCATACAGCAAAGCAGTGCTGCGAAATTGCGGGGATATTTGAACGCAGGGGCAGTATCTTTGCGCCTGCGGGCATGATGTGGTCGGTAGTGATATTGTCGCCTACCTTGAGGGAAACGCCTGCCTCAATAGTTTCCATAAGAGGAGCTGTCTCGGGATAAGGCTTGATGTTCGGACCTCTCAGTATCTCTACCTTGTCCATCTCCTCAACGGGAGCGGGAGGAACGATCATGTTATCATTGATAGTGAATTCCTCGGGAAGCTTGAATTCAGGCATATCGCCGAGTGTTCTCGGGTCTGTGAGATAGCCTGTCAGAGCGGAAACAGCAGCCATTTCGGGAGATACCAGATAGATCTGACCGTCCTTTGTGCCTGAACGTCCCTCGAAGTTTCTGTTGAATGTTCTGAGGGAAATACCCTTGGAGTTAGGCGACTGACCCATGCCGATGCAGGGACCGCAAGCGGATTCGAGAATTCTTGCGCCTGCGTCGATAAGTGCGGAAAGCGCACCGTTCTGAGCGAGCATATTAAGCACCTGCTTTGAACCGGGAGCGATAGAAAGCGAAACATCGGGGTTGACAGTCTTGCCCTTCAGTATGTAAGCTACCTTCAGCATATCCATCAGCGAGGAATTTGTGCAGGAGCCTATGCAGACCTGATCTATCTTGAGGTTTCCGATCTCCTCGACAGACTTTACATTATCGGGAGAGTGAGGACATGCAGCAAGAGGAACAAGCTCGGAAAGGTCAATATCCAGCTCTTCATCATAAACAGCATCGGGATCGGCAGAAAGCTCTGTCCATACCTCTTCACGCTTCTGAGCCTTCAGGAACTGCTTTGTGATCTCATCGGAGGGGAAGATGGAGGTTGTAGCGCCAAGCTCTGCGCCCATGTTTGTGATAGTTGCTCTTTCGGGAACGGAAAGTGTCTTTACGCCCTCGCCGCAGTACTCGATCACCTTGCCTACACCGCCCTTAACGGACATTCTGCGGAGAACTTCAAGGATAACGTCCTTTGCGGCAACCCAGGGTCTGAGCCTGCCTGTGAGATTTACCTTTACTATCTTAGGATATGTAATGTAGTATGCACCGCCGCCCATAGCAACAGCAACATCAAGTCCGCCTGCGCCGATAGCGATCATGCCGATGCCGCCGCCTGTCGGAGTATGGCTGTCGGAACCGATAAGCGTCTTTCCGGGAACGCCGAATCTTTCAAGATGCACCTGATGGCAGATACCGTTTCCGGGGCGGGAGAAATAAATGCCGTGCTTCTTTGCAACGCTGCCGATAAATCTGTGGTCGTCAGCATTCTCAAAGCCTGACTGAAGTGTGTTGTGATCGATATATGCAACCGAACGCTCGGTTTTAACTCTCGGAACACCCATTGCCTCGTATTCAAGATATGCCATAGTGCCTGTTGCGTCCTGAGTCAGTGTCTGGTCGATACGGATACCGATCTCCTGTCCCTTTACGAATTCGCCGTCTACAACATGGTTTTTCAAAATTTTCTCAGTAAGAGTCAATCCCATTCGATAAACAATCCTTTCAAAATAAAGTGTTCTGTCCGATAAAGGGCAGTCATACGCACCCGGACAGCATTACATTATCTATTGTACTCCATAACAGGTACATTTGTCAAGAATTTATCAATCATTTTCTTCACGGGACGTATTTTATTCGCATTATGCAATGTTTTTTGGATAATTTGCTTTTGCCGCAAACATAAACAGGCAGACTGCCGTCCCCTTCTCTATATTCGCAGCCTTTTTTCTCTCGGCGATATAATGCAAAACCGCCATTAGTGTCCCGCCGAAAAATAAGCACAAAAACGCCTCCGAACTATCGGGGGCGTTTTTTATCTTCCAAGATCATTGTTATGCGGCATGACGCAATTCTGCATTATGCCTGTAATGTATTCTATTGGATCTGCGCAGTCCCGCCTGATCCATTCCTCAATTATTGCCATCAATCCGCTGATATAAAACGAGATAAGATACCCCCTGTCATTTTCGGGGACATTATATCTTTCGAGTATCGGCATCAGAATGTGACGCGACAATCCATCATAGCTTCTTTCCAGCCTTAGTGTCTCTGCATTGCATATCGCCGCAGAAAACAGCCGCCTGTGTTCCTTTATGTATGTCAGATACGGCACAAGATATTCGGGCGTTATAAGAAAAAGCTCATTGATGCAGCAGTCTGCTATCTTTTCCGCAAACGAAGAGGAATCTATCTTCATATGCTCAAGAAAATCCCTGTTCAGATATTCTGCGCTCTCTGCCAGCAGATCGCCGATCGTTTCATAATGCAGATAGAATGTCGATCGGTTCACGCCCGCCTTTTCGCATATCTCCTTGACCGTTATATACGGAAGATCCTTTTTTTCAAGCAGCTCCAGAAATGCTTCGTCCATTTTTGCTGCGGTATTGAAGTATTTGCTTTCCGATCTTTTCATTTTCCGAAGCTCCGTTTCTTTCTTAGCATTATAACGGCAGTGATTATGACCGTCACCCAGATAATTCCGCCTGTGATGCTGTTCATAAGCCTGCGGAACTGCTCCGAATCCTCGGAAAAGCAGGTTATCATTGCTGTCTGAAGTCCCAGAACAGACATCATCGCCGAAACAAAGTCGATCACCTTGGCGGCAGACAGTATCGGACTGCCTATCCTGCGGTATCTGACGATATTTACGACTGATATTATCATCGAATAAAAAGTGAACATTGCTGAAAGATATATCACATACTGCGGATAAACCGTGCCCGCATCTGTCTTTACCATAAGCACGGTCATTCCGCCCATCGGGATATTCAGCAGAAACAGCATATATGCCGCAGCACGGTAAAAGCGCAGCTCATATTCTTTCCCACGCCCGCCGGTATGCCTGTATCCGTAAACGAGAAAAGCTCTCATTGTCCCCAGCACCAGATGATAGACTGCCATCGAAACAAACCATACCGATGAATACATTATCCCCGTAATTAACCGAAAGATAACATAAAGGAAGTTCACAGCCATTCCCTGATATATGCCGACGCCGCCCCTGTAAGAAATATCGCTCATATATTTTCTGACAGCACCGCAGGATAAGATCCTCCGAAACAGTGTATTTTTCCGCACGGCATCTCCCGCACGCCCCATATATCTGACTGCGGCGGCAATAACGACTGCAAGGGGATGAATGAGAGTATGTCCACGCCGGGGCACTGGATAAGCTCCTTCAGCTCCGGATTGGTCACACGGTTGACGATACAGCCTATGCGGTCATAGGCGATAAGCTCGTCCGCAACTTTTTTGATGGTGGCGATGACCTGTCCGCCCTTCTTGCTCTGGTCGGTAATGAGCAGGAGATGGGTGACCTTTTCCATCACGCGGCGCTGGATCTGCTCGATCCCCGCCTCACCGTCGATCACAACGTAGTCAAAGCTGTTGGCAAGGAGTCCGATCACTTCCTTGAGGTAAGAGTTTACCTTGCAGTAGCAGCCGGAACTCTCCGGTCGGCCGATGGCCAGAAACGCAAAGCCGGGCATCTCCACCAGCGCGTCGAAGATACGGAATCTCGCCTCGCTGAGAAGCTCCATCGCCTCTCTGGTCTCGCCGTTCTCAACGCTGTCGACGATACCCATGCGTATGTCGTCCAGCGTCAGCTTAACGTCCACGCCAAGAGCAACGGACAGGCCGACCGCGGGGTCAGCGTCGATCGCCAGAACTTTCTTGTCCGGGTATCTCTCGGCAAGCAGTCTGACGATACAGGCGCAGATAGATGTCTTTCCCACGCCGCCTTTGCCTGCGACCGTAATTATCTTGGCCTTTTTCTCCATATGTATCCCCCCTTCCGATGCACATAAAGACGCCTATAAAGTTTCGTTCGTATTTTAACACAGGTCGCAACAATATGCAAGTTAAACCCGGCAAAAACGAATATTTTTGACGTTGACGTAAAAGTGTAAAAACATCGCGATTTCTCATGTTGTATATAGTTCAAAAGCTGAAAGCAATTTCCCCTTATATAGGAAAATTTTTGTGCCGGGATAGGAAAAAGGAGGGCAGACGCCCTCCTTAAGCATATTTTTCAGTTCAGCAGATACACCCCGAGATTGAGGTATCCGGCAAAGGCGACCCAGATGAGATACGGCAGCATGAGCTTTCCCGCGTTCTTCGAGATATAGCCGAACATCGCCGCGGTCAGCAGTATCAGCAGCCACAGCGCGACGAGCCACACGAACGCCGCGAGATAGGCTCCCAGCCCGAAAAATATCAGCGTCCACAGAAAGTTCGCCCCGAGCTGCACCGCGTAGGCCGTGAGCGCCCTGCGCTTTCTCGCCGGGGCCACGCAGGCCGTACACACAAGATATGACGCCGCGCCCATCATCGCGTACAGCAGCGTCCACACCACCGGGAACAGCCACGCGGGCGGCGAGAGCGGAGGCTTGCGCATAAGCCCGAAGCTCTCCATCCTTCCGCGCGTCAGAAAGCCCGCCAGCCCTCCCACGGCGATAGGCAGCGCCGTTAAAAGTATCAGTTTTTTCCATTTGATCCTGTGCATTATCCTTCACCCGTCCCGTCCGCTGCCGGCAGAATGAGCCGCGAAGGCGTTTGTCCGGCGCTTAGTTAAGGATATGCGCCGCCGCGCCCCGTTATACGGACGGCTTTCATGCGTCGCGTTTTTATCATGCCCCGCGGCCTTTGGCCGCAGGTTCTTAAAAATTTTCCAAGTTTCGCTTTTATACTTGAAAAAAATCTCAGATAAAGGTATAATGTGTTGCTGCTTAAAGAATTTTAATTATTCCGGGGGAAAAGAAATGAGTACAAAAGCCAAACGCCGCTTCGGCGACAGAAAGGACGGCAGGCTCATCCGTTCTCTGCCCGCCTTTTCCAAATTCATTCCCTACATAATGCCCACAAGGAACGACGCCCAGAACTACTACGAGGAGGCCGTGGAGATATCCGCTCCCGAGAAGCGTCTGCGTCAGCTGCGCGTCGACGGCTACAAGGGCATAGGCCTGCTGCACTTCATCATCGCGGCGTACATCCGCGTGGTGTCCATGCTGCCCGGCGTCAACCGCTTCGTCGCCGGCCGCCGCATCTATGCCGCCAACGATATCAGCGTCGTCATGACCGTCAAGCGCGGTCTCTCCATCGACGCCACCGAGACCACCATCAAGGTCCACTTCGAGCCTACCGACACCATCTTCGACGTCTACCGCAAGCTGACCGAGGCCATCGATGAGGTAAAGACCAGTGAGACCGGCAACAACACCGAGGACGTGGCCGAGGCGCTGTGCAGAGCGCCCCGCTTCCTGCTCCGCTTTGCCATTGCGATACTGCGCGTCATGGACTACTTCGGCTGGCTGCCCGAGTCGCTCACCGAGGCAAGCCCCTTCCACGGCTCCATGATAATCACCGACCTCGGCTCCCTGCGCATAGGACCCATCTACCACCACATCTACAACTTCGGCACTCTGCCCGTGTTCATCGCCTTCGGTGCGAAGCGCCACTCCTACGAGCTGGACAAGAACGGCAACATGGTCGACAAGAAGATCGTCGACATGAAGTTCTCGCTCGACGAGCGTATCTGCGACGGCCACTATTACGCCCAGTTCGTTCAGGGCCTGCGCTACATTTTCCAGCACCCGGAGATCGTCGAGGCTCCCCCCTCAAAGGTCGTCGAGGATATATACTGATAACGTCAAACGCCCTTCCGTCAGGCCTCCTGCGCTCCCGCCGCGGCGCGTATGAAATTTTTTCCTCCGCCGTATCCCCCGCTTGACAGTTTCGCCGGGGGATATTATAATGTCCGCAAAGAGAATTAATTAATTCTGTTTGAGGTGTGAGCCATGCAGCACAAGAAAGCCGAATATTTCAGCTATATAGAAAACTTCATCGACGACTACAAGGACTCCCACGGCGGCGCCGCGCCCACGACCTACGAGATCGCCGGGGGCATAGGTCTATCACAGTCCAGCGTGGTGAAATACCTCCGCGCCATGCGCGAGAGCGGCATGATAGACTATGGCGGCAGCCGGAACATCGAGACCCCGCTCAGCCGCAGGGACGCGCGGGAATACTGCCGCGTGCCGGTGCTGGGCGCCGTATCGTGCGGACTTCCCAAGCTTGCGGAGGAAAATATCGAGGAGTTCGTGAGGCTGCCCGTCTCCCTCCTCGGGCGCGGGAGCTTTTTCGCCCTGCGGGCAAAGGGCGACTCCATGATAAACGCCGGCATTGACGACGGGGATATCGTCCTCGTCCGCCAGCAAAACAGCGCCGACTACGACCAGATCGTCGTGGCGCTCGTTGACGACGAGGCCACGCTCAAGCGCTTCCGCCCCGAAAACGGCATTTTCCGCCTCCACGCCGAAAACCCCGACTATGACGACATAATCGTGGAGAGCTGCCTCGTGCAGGGCGTAGCGGTCAAGGTGATAAAGGATCTCAAGTGATGGAAGACCGCGTTTATTTCTGCATAGACATGAAGACGTTCTACGCCTCGGTCGAATGCGCGGAGCGGGGGCTCAACCCCTTTGAAACGAACCTTGCGGTGACGGACCTCTCCCGCGGAAAGAACGCGCTGTGCCTCGCCGTAAGCCCGAAGCTCAAGGCGCAGGGCGTGCGCAACCGCTGCCGTATCTCCGAGATACCAGGCAGCATAAAATACATCGCCGCGCCGCCGCGCATGCAGCTTTATATAGAATACGCCGCCGATATCTATTCCATCTATCTCGACTACTTCGACCCGCGGGACATACATGTGTATTCCATAGACGAGTCGTTCATCGACGCGACGCGCTATCTCGGCGTGTACGGCATGACGCCCGCAGCGTTTTTGCGCGCGCAGAAGATGCACAGTGCCGCGCAGCTCCTGCGCACGAGCGACCGCACGGTGCTCGATATCGCGGGGCAGTTCGGCTATGACAACGCCAGCAAGTTTGCCAAGGCCTTCCGCAGTGTGATCGGTGTGTCGCCGAGCGCGTACCGCGCGGGCGCGGACAGCGACAGCTGCGCGCCG
>USNJ01000011.1 GCA_900556055.1 uncultured Ruminococcus sp. | reverse complement strand
CCTCCAAGCCGCAGCAGGTCAAGGAAAAGATCGTCATGGGCAAGATGAACAAGTTCTACGAGGAGAACTGCCTGCTCCAGCAGGAGTACGTCAAGGACAGCTCCATGACCGTCGAGAAGTATATCGCCTCCGCCGCGAAGGAGCTGGGCGGCTCTGTCAAGTTCGTTGACGCCGTGCGCTTCATGAAGGGCGAGGGCATCGAGAAGAAGCAGGAGGACTTCGCCGCGGAAGTCGCTGCCCAGATGAACATGGGCAAGTGAGCACCCTTCCAAGCTCACAAAAAGCATATTACAGCGGCCTCGTATGAGGTCGCTGTTCATTTTCCTACGAATTTTGTATGATTTGCGCGCTACTGTTGCAATAGCAACATAATTGCGGCGCACGTCGTATATAATAATAGTATACAGTACAGGAGGGAGGCGGCAGGCGGCTTTGCCGGCGCATCCCGGAAAGAAAGGTAAACCAGAGAGATGCTTGAGCTGAAAAATATCCGCTTTGAGGTGGAAGCGGAGGACAAGTCCAAGGAGATAATAAAGGATGTGAGTCTGACGATCCCCGACGGGGAGTTCGTTGTGGTCACGGGACCGAACGGCGGCGGCAAGTCCACGCTGGCGCGGCTGATAATGGGCATTGAGAAGCCCACCGCCGGCTCTGTCGTGTTCGACGGACAGGACATCACCGCCCTCGGCGTGACCGAGCGCGCGAACCTCGGCATCAGCTACGCCCTGCAGCAGCCCGTGCGCTTCAAGGGGCTGACGGTAAGGGATCTGCTGGAGCTTTCCGCCGAAAGAAAGCTCGGCGAGAATGATGTCTGCGGAATTCTCGGCGAGGTGGGTCTTTGCGGTCCCGAATATATAAACCGTGAGGCGGATTCATCACTTTCGGGCGGCGAGAGCAAGAGAATAGAGATCGCAACTGTGCTTGCAAGGAAAAATGCGCAGATGATCGTATTTGATGAGCCTGAGGCGGGCATTGACCTCTGGAGCTTCACAAATCTTATCCAGGCATTCGAGCGTCTTAAAAAGGACAGCAGACGTTCTCTGCTGGTCATTTCCCATCAGGAAAGGATCATGGATATCGCTGATTATATCGTCGTTATCGCAGACGGAAGGGTGCGCACGGCAGGCAGCAGGGAGGACGTGCTTCCCGCACTTCTTTCAGAGGAAAAGAAACCCCGTTGTCCGCTCGGAAAGGCTGTAAGGGAGGGTTACTGATATGAACGGAATAACAGAACAGATCCTCGGCATAGTTTCCGACTGGGACGGCGGATACAAGGGCGCTTACAATATCCGTGAGGACAGCGGCTGCGCAGGCAGACAGTCCTCGGAAAATATAAAGATCGAACCGAAAAACGACAACCCTGGTATCATTATCCGCATAAGCTCAAAGGCGCAGAAGGAAACTGTATATATCCCCGCATGCGTTACTCACGGCGGTGTCAATGACCTTGTTTACAATGATTTCATTGTTGAGGACGGTGCAGATGTCGTCATAGTTGCAGGCTGCGGAGTCCATTCCGACAGCGATGAGGAGGAAGCACGCCACAACGGAATACACCGCTTCTTTATCGGAAAAGACGCAAAGGTTTTATATAAGGAAAAGCATATCGGTCTGGGAAAGGGAAAGGCTGCAAAGCGAATTGACCCCGTGACCGATGTTACGCTCGGCGAAAATTCCTATATGGAGATGGATACGACCCAGATAAGCGGCGTTACAAGCACAAGCCGCCTTACCTCGGCAAAGCTCGGAGCAGGCTCAAAGCTCGTTATCAAGGAGCGTCTTATGACGGATAATGACGAGACTGCAAAGACGGATTTCTGCGTATCCCTCGACGGTGAGGATTCCGCTGTTGATATTGTTTCACGTTCCGTTGCAAAGGGGGATTCCTATCAGGAATATCACTCCGTTATCAAGGGCAACTGCCGATGTACGGGTCACTCCGAATGCGACGCTATCCTTGCAGGAAACGGCAGGGTGAACGCCGCTCCCGAACTCTATGCAGGCAGCATCGACGCATCACTCATTCATGAGGCGGCGATCGGAAAAATTGCGGGCGAGCAGATAATCAAGCTCCGCACTCTCGGACTTACCGAGGAAGAGGCAGAGAGGAAGATAATCGACGGATTCCTGAAGTGATGTCCCTGTATACGCCAAGCCGTTTGATGCATATCATATAAGGATATGCTACGGCGGGGCTGTGCCCTCGGATAATGGGAGGACTTTCATGTTTGAACACATTAAAGCAGATATTGCGTCGGTAAAGGAAAGAGATCCTGCGGCACGCAATGCATTTGAGATAATACTGACCTACTCGGGACTTCATGCGGTGCTGGCTTACCGTGTTTCCCACTGGTTTTATAAGCATAAGCTGTTCACGATAGCAAGAGTCATATCGCAGACAGCGAGATTTCTGACAGGCATTGAGATACACCCCGGTGCGAAGATAGGCAAGGGCTTTTTCATCGACCACGGAATGGGTGTTGTTATCGGCGAAACCACTGAGATAGGCGACAACTGCCTTATCTATCAGGGAGTTACCCTCGGCGGTACGGGCAAGGAAAGAGGAAAGCGTCACCCTACTCTCGGAAATAATGTCATGGTAGGCGCAGGAGCAAGAGTTCTGGGTCCTATCAGGATAGGAAATAATGTCAAGGTCGCAGCGGGTGCGGTCGTTCTTGAACCCGTTCCCGACAACTGTACCTGCGTCGGAGTTCCCGCAAGGATCGTAAGGCGTGACGGCAAGCGTGTGCGTCCGTCGTCGGCTTGCGATCTCGATCAGATACACATTCCCGACCCTGTTGCGCAGGAGCTTTGCAGACAGCTCGGCAGGATAGAAAAGCTTGAAAAGCAGGTAAGCGATCTCAAAAAGGCGGAAATAAAAAAGATCGTAACAAATGCTTCGACAGGCAGGAAGGACGAGACGGATAGGGGATGATAAGCCGTCATGATGCGAAAGGAAGGTAGTTTTTATGAGTACAATGGATTATGCTGTAAAGATACTTAATTCGCTGTCAGAAGAAAAACTGAAAGCGTTTATCACACTTTTCGCTGATGAAAATACGGTAGCGCGAATGGAAAGCAATGCGCTCGCAAACGATGAGAACCCTAAGCTTTACAACAATTTCAGGGAGTTTATGGACGAAGCGGAGCAGGAAGATGGAGAATAAGTACAAACTTGCAGTTACCAATTCCTTCAAGCGTGACTTTAAGAAAGTCAAAAAACGGGGCTGTGATATTGAGCTTATGAATGATGTCGTAGATATGCTGCTTGCAGGAGAACCACTCCCCGACAATAACAGAGATCATGCCCTTACAGGAAACTGGACGGGATTTCGCGAATGTCATATACAGCCTGACTGGCTGTTGGTTTATCAGATATTTGAAGAGCGTCTGATATTGTCACTTACGAGAACAGGAACTCACAGTGACCTTGATTTCTGACTTATATAAAACTGATCACCCGATCGGAGGAAAAATAAAATGAAGCTATACAACACACTTTCCCATGAAAAGGAAGAATTTATCCCAAGAGTGGAAGGCAAGGTATCAATGTATACCTGCGGACCTACTGTTTATCACTATGCTCACATAGGCAATCTCAGAAGCTATATCATGGAGGATATCCTCGAGAAATATCTCAGATTTTCGGGATATGACGTGAAGCGTGTAATGAACATCACCGATGTAGGACATCTCACAAGCGACGGCGACACGGGCGATGACAAGATGCTCAAGGGTGCAAAGCGTGAGCATAAGACAGTTATGGAGATAGCAAAGTTCTACACGGACGCTTTCTTTGATGACTGCAAAAAGCTCAATATCAAGCGTCCCGACGTTGTTCAGCCCGCAACAGGCTGTATTGACGATTTCATCAAGGTGATTTCGGGACTTATCGAAAAGGGCTACGCTTACGAAGCGGGCGGAAACATCTACTTCGACACATCGAAGCTCGAACAGTATTATGTTTTTCACGACTTCAAGGAGGAGGACCTTGCCGTAGGCGTGCGTGAGGGCGTTGAGGCGGACTCCAACAAGAGAAACAAGGCGGATTTCGTTCTCTGGTTCACAAAGTCCAAGTTTGACGATCAGGAGCTTAAATGGGACAGCCCGTGGGGCGTAGGATATCCCGGCTGGCACATTGAATGCTCATGCATAGCTATGAAATATCTCGGCGAATATCTCGATATCCACTGCGGCGGAATCGACAACGCATTCCCGCATCATACGAATGAGATCGCTCAGTCCGAAGCTTATCTCGGACATAAGTGGTGCAGCTACTGGTTCCACATTCTCCATCTGAATACAAATGACGGAAAAATGAGCAAGTCCAAGGGCGAGTTCCTGACGGTATCTCTGCTTGAATCCAAGGGATATTCTCCCGTTGTTTACAGATTCTTCTGCCTGCTCTCGCATTACAGAAAGTCGCTGGTATTCACCTATGAAAATCTCGACAACGCAAAGCAGGCTTATGACAAGCTTATCGCAAAGATAGCGACTTTTGTCAATGACAAGAGCGGCGAGATCGACAAGGCTGAATATGACCGTCTTATGTCGGCATTCAGGGAGGCTATGGACAATGACCTCAACACATCTATGGGCATCACAGTGCTGTATGATGTGCTGAAATCCTCCGCAAACGGTGCTGCAAAGCTTGCTCTTATCTCCGAGTTCGACAAGGTGCTTTCGCTCGACCTGATTAAGAACGCTGAGGCTGCTGCCGAGTCTGACAAGGAAGAGGAGCTGCCTGCTGAGGTCGCTGAGCTTGCCGAACAGAGAAAGGCTGCAAGAAAGGCTAAGGATTTCGCTCTGGCTGATTCGCTCAGGGACAGGATAACCGCTCTCGGCTATGTTGTTGAGGAAACACGTCAGGGAACAAAGATATACAAGGCATAAAAACAGAAAGGACAGGTAAATATGGCACTTCCAAAGGACCCTAATATTCTTCTGAGCTATGTAAATACGGAGCTGAGGGATAATTATCCTTCGCTTGAGGCCCTCTGTTCCGATATGCAGATATCCCCCGAATACAGGCGGGATATGGAGGAAAAGCTTGATGCCATCGGCTATGCTTATTCCGAAGCGGCAAACAGCTTTGTGCGTATAATAAAGTAAAAAAATGCGGGTATCCGAACTATCGGATACCCGTTTTCTGTTATAATTCAATGGTTTTTAGTATTAGGAAAAAGCTGAATAATGCGAAGCATTCGTTTCGCCGTTTTGAGCAACGCTCGAAAATCCGTCACTGAGAGGGTTGTGAAAAACGGCAGAAACGATTTATTCAGCGTTTCCTTAGTATTATTCGGCAGCTTTTTTGCGGACTGCGTCGGCAAGTCTGTAAAGGTCGTCTTTTGCAGATAATGTTCCGCACAGACGGCGGAATTCGGCAGCACCGTTCATTCCTTTTATATAGTGCGATGCGTGCGCCCTTGCTTCGCGCATTGCGGAATATTCGCCTTTGTTTTCGATTATCATTTCGATGTGATGCAGCATGATGTCAACACGCTCGGTCTGGGACGGTTCGGGGAGAAGCTCGCCAGTTTCGAGATAATGTGCGATGCTGCGGAAGATATAAGGTCTGCCGTAGCTGCCCCTGCCTACCATAACAAGGTCGCAGCCTGTTTCATCGTACATTCGCTTTGCGTCCTCGGGCGATGTGATATCGCCGTTGCCGATAACGGGGATATTCACGGCTTCCTTTACCTTTTTGATATATGACCGGTCTGCGTTTCCGTGGTACATCTGCGTTTTTGTTCTTGCATGGAGGGTGACGGCAGCAGCACCGCTTTCCTCCATCAGCTTTGCAAATTCAACGCAGTTTATGCTGTTTTCGTCCCAGCCAAGACGGAATTTCACCGTTATCGGGACATCGACAGCTTTTGCAGCCGCTTCGACTATCTTAGCCGCAAGCTCGGGATCCTTCATAAGTGCGGAACCGCTGCCGTTTCCCGCTACCTTCGGCACGGGACAGCCCATGTTTATGTCGATGATATCGGGCTTATAGGGCATGAGCCGCCTTGCCGCCTCTGCAACGAACTCGGGTTCATCTCCGAAAAGCTGGAGAGCCATCGGACGTTCTGCGGCTGTTACGGTGCAAAGCTCCTCGGTCTTGCGGTCGCTGTAACAAAGCCCCTTTGCGGAGATCATCTCGGATACGACATAGGCAGCGCCGTATTCCTTGCATATCGTTCTGTATGCACGGTCGGCGACTGATGCCATCGGTGCGAGTGCGGCGGTCTTTTCAACGGAAACATTTCCTATCAGAATATGCTCCATTATCGGTTATCCACCTTTTCGGGATAGAGATCGTGATTTGCAAGGCGGTCATCGGCGATCTTCTCCCACTTTGTGCCAGGCTTTCCGTAATTGCAGTACGGGTCGATCGAGATGCCTCCTCTTGGGGTGAACTTGCCCCAGACTTCAATATACTTGGGATCCATCAGCCTGATGAGGTCCTTCATGATTATGTTCACGCAGTCCTCGTGGAAATCGCCGTGGTTGCGGAAGCTGAAAAGATACAGCTTCAGCGACTTGCTTTCGACCATCTTCACATCGGGGACGTAGGATATTGTTATCGTTGCAAAATCAGGCTGTCCCGTGATAGGGCAGAGGCTTGTGAATTCGGGGCAGTTGAATTTTACGAAATAGTCGTTTTCCCGGTGCTTGTTGACAAATGTTTCAAGCATTTCGGGTGCATAATCGTCGGGATATTTCACTTTCTGATTGCCGAGGAGGGAAATGCCCTCAGTCTCTTTTTCGTTTCTTCCGGTCATGGTTTTTCTCCTTTGTATCAATAGTTTCAGTTGGCTTTTTACGCAATATATCGCCGTGGGGGACTTGGCTGCGGTCATGGCAAAAGTTTATATTATGCAGACGGATTATGTCCCGATGAAAAGCGAATTATCCGAAAATCAAAGAGCGGGATCTTTTACACCGTTTGCCTCGAACGCAGCCGCACGGTCGATGCAGGTTCCGCATTTTCCGCATGGCTTTTCGCCGCCCTCGTAGCATGACCATGTAAGCTCATATGGCACGCCGAGTTCAAGTCCCTTCTTTACGACATCTTTCTTAGTCCAGCTGACGAACGGCGCAACGACCTTGACCTGATGTCCGCTGCCCTCCCAGATGGCTGTGTTCATGGCATTGTTGAATGCTTCGGAGCAGTCGGGATATGCATTTCCTGCGGCATCGTCGCTGTGTGCGCCGTAGTAGATGACGCTGCAGCCCTTTGAGATGGCGAGTGCTGCCGCCGATGAGATGAAAAGTCCGTTTCTGAAGGGAACGTATGTCGAAACGGGCGAACCGTCGGTCTCTTTCAGCTGCTCGGCATAGCTCTCGTGAGGTATCTCAGCCGATGAGTTCTTCAGCAGAGAACAGTCGGAGAACTTGAATATTTCCGAGAGATCAAGTTCTGTCAGCGAAATGCCGTAATGCGCCGCTACCGCTCTTGCTGCCTTAACTTCCTTGTCATGCTTCTGTCCGTAGCTCATGGACAGTGCGCAGACATTTTCTTTGCCGTATTCCGAAACAGCCATTCCTAGACAGGTCGCACTGTCAACGCCGCCGCTCAGTAAAACCAAAGCCTTCATAACTATACTTCCTTTCATTTAACGGACAGAGCAAGGAGCAGCTTGTTCTGCATATCTCTGTCCTGTTCAAAGCTTCCTCTGAATGTTGTGGTTATCGTTTTTGCGGACGGCTTCTTTATGCCCCTTGCCGTCATGCAGCTGTGGCTTGCGGAGATAACCACCGCAACATCGTCCGAGCCTGTTATCATCTGCATTATCTCGGCGATGTCGGAGCCTATGCGCTCCTGGAGCTGAAGACGCTTGCCCGCCATGTCGCATATCCTTGCGATCTTGCTGAGCCCGATAACTCTGCCTTTCGGGATATACGCAACAGTTGCTTTCATGTCATACATAAGCGCCATGTGATGCTCGCAGTAGCTGAAAAATTCGATGTCACGGACGATGACCATATCCTCGGAGGACGATTTTATATCCTCCTCAAATGTCTTGTCGAACATCTCGGCGATCTGTGCGTTCGAGTAGTTCATTCCCTCGAAAACTTCCTCATACATTCTCGCAACACGGTCGGGGGTGTCTTTAAGCCCCTCTCTGTCGGGATCGTCGCCCAGAGCGATAAGAAGTCCCCTGATGTGTGTTTTTATTGCTTCCTTGTCTATTGCCATTTTATTTGTTTCTCCTTTCGCCCGGATCATACGCCCTTTTCATTGGGATCCCAGATGAATTTGTGCAGCTGCAATTGCAGATTTACGCCGTTCAGCTTTCTTTCGAGCATGAAGCTTACCATGTCTTTGGGATCGATCCCGCCGAATACGGGGCTGAGATATACATGGCATCTGCCGATAAGCTTGTATCTTTCGATGATCTCCGCCGCTTTTTCAAGATCTCTGCGTGATCCGCAGACGAATTTCACCGTATCCTCCGATCTCAGCAGAGCGTAATTTTCAAGGCGCATAGCCTTTTCCATTCCGCTGGACGGCAGCTTGTAATCCATCGTGAGCAGGGGACGGTTCTTCATCTTATCGGCTATCGAAACATCGGCGCTTCCGTTTGTTTCGATCTCAACGCTCAGCTTATCATCTCCGCAAAGCTCCGAAAGCAGTTCATCGACGTGCTTGTGGAGCAGAGGTTCGCCGCCTGTCAGGGTAACGCAGCGTATGCCGTAAGAGCTGACTTTTTCGTGTATCTCCCGTGCCGTCATTTCCTCGCACGGCGCATCGGGACCGTTTGCCCATTTTGTATCGCAGTAGGAGCAGTTCAGGTTGCAGCCCGCAAGACGGACAAATACCGCAGGCTGTCCCGCTCTTGTGCCTTCGCCGTTTATGCTTTGGAATATCTCACATACTTTCAGTCTGTTCATATCTCATTCCTCATAAACCGCGCAGTTTTCGGGTGTTTCGTATACTGTGACCGATGAAACGGAATATCCCGAAACAGTCAGGCGATAGTAAAAATACTTTGCAAAATTCTCCGCTGTCGGACGGAAATCGACTTCATTGAGCGCAAAGCTTTCCTCTTTCAGCGCAGCAAGCAGCTTATCGCCGAGCGAGCCTTTTTCGTAGATCAGCGAATGATCGAGCTTGTCGGCTTCGGCTTTCAGCAGCTTCTTGAAGTCGCCGAAATCTATTACCATGCCGTCCTCCCGACCGCCGTTCTGAACATCATCGGCTGATATCTCAGCGACTATTCTCCAGCGGTGACCGTGGATATTTCTGCATTTTCCCTCGTAATTCCATAAAAAATGCGCAGCGTCAAAGTGCGCTTCCGTTCTGAGCTTATACATAAAAATTCTCCTTACAACAAAAAAGACGTATGCATATCCGAATGCACACGCCGATAAAGCCCGTTGTTGACAACAGGTTTCAGCCCTAGTTTTACAGGATGGTGCAAGCGAACTGTATATTCGATTAAAAATACTGTAACAGCGGCTTATGACCGCTATTACAGTATATCACGTTAATTATTTCTTGTCAACAGCTTTTTTTATTTTCACTGCGAATGCCGCAGCAGCAAGCATTATTACGACCGTGAGAGCCGTATTTCCGCTTTCCGCAGTTTCGCTCATATCGCTGATGCCTGCCGCAGAATCAATATTCTCCGCTGCCGGCTTGTCGCTGATAACGATCGCATACTCCGATGCGTGGCTCATGACAAAGCCTGCCTTTCCGCCGATTATCTCGGAGGAATCAATTATCTCCATTTCCTTGGATTTTTCGTTGTAGTAATAAAGATCTGCATATCTTCCGTCATTCCTGCTGCCGAGATCAACGGAAAGCTCAGCAAAAAATCCGAATTCTCCGTCATATTTAAGGCTCATCTGAACTGTGAAGCGTTCGCCCGTGACCGTGTTCAGCACGCTTGCGGGAATGTTTGACGTGCCTTTCCTGATGCCCATATCAACAGACTTTGCTATCTCGACCGACTCGCCGTTTATTGTCCATGAATTGCCGTTTCCCATATTAAGAACGAGGTCGATGTTTTTGCCCTTGACAAGTGCGAGTATCTCGGCGGGGATAACAGTCTTTCCGTCACGCATATCTATTGTGACAGTTCCGCTTGTCATTCTGCTTATCTCGCTCATTGCCGTTTCCCATTTATCCTTTGCGGGATATGACGAGGGATTTCCTGTCGGATAGCTCGGAGCGGACGGTGCAACAGGTGTGCCGGGGTGTCCCTTGGCTGGAATGACCTTGCCGTCCTGTATCTTTTCGCCGCAGACCTTGCAGTATACATCGCCTGTGTAGCCGTCCTTGTCGGCAGTTGCTTCGACAGCGTTTCTTACCTCAGTTTCGCCGTGACCCTTTGCGGGAATGATCTCCTGTGCGCTGATGATATATCCGCAGACAGAGCATTTTTCGCCCGATGAACAGCCGTCCTTTGTGCAGGTGGGTTCAACTGCTTCAAATGCTTCGGGGATATGCTTTTCATAGCCCGATCTTTCGCCGCATGAACATTCATGCCAGTGCGCCGTGCTGTCGGATACCCATTCATCGGAATAGGAATGGGTATGAATTGGAGTGCTGCTGTAAACAGGCTTTACTGTGATATTGTCGGAGGGGATCTTTACGGTGCAGCTCAGTCCCGATGAAGATACGGGAGAAACTTTAAGATCGCCGTCTGTTACGATCTCCCAGCCTGTCAGGAACATTCCGCTTTTTGGTGCATCGGCGATAAATGTGACTGATGCGCCCTCTGCCATGTAAACAGGGGCAAAGTCAATGCCGTCGCAGTCGATTTTGCAGTTATCGGAAAGAGTTATGCGGCGGAATTCATCGCCGACAGCGGCTGTTTCATTGAAATATCCGCCTGTTATGCCGCAGAATGAATATGCGGGTGCTGAGGTCAGTTTGAAAATACCGCCCGATATGTCGGTTTCGCCCGCTTTCAGACCGCCGAGGAAAAGTCCGTTTGATATTATCCTGGCTGACGGTTCGCTTTCGCCCGTGCAGTCTACCAAGCATTCAAACTTTCCTCCGCTTATCGTTCCATGGTTTTTAAGCGTTATCGGATCTGAGAAGAAGCCGTCCTTTATCTCGCCCGATGATTTATTTATGACATTGCTGAAGTTATCTTTATCGTATTTTTCGGGCTTGATATTTATTATGCCTTCATTTTTGAGAGTTCCGTTAAAAGATCCTCCGGTGATATTGCCGTAGTTCGTGAAATCAACGACAAAGTCGCCGCCTGAGATAGTACCATTGTTTGTAAGAGCTAGTTTGTCTGAGAACGTACCGCTCTTTATTTCGCCTTTGGTTTCATTGATTATCTCCTTGAATGATGTCTGTCCTAATGAGTAATAAGTGTCGATCACACCGTAGTTTGTGACCTTTTTAAATACTCCGCCTTTTATCGTGCCGTTGTTTATTATATTAATGTCTGAGAAGTCGCCGCTTTCAATAATTCCGTTGTTTACAAATTCAGCAGGAGTATCCGGATTGTCACGGATAGATATTTTTCCTCCCGGTTCGTTGATAACTTTTCCGCCGAATATCAGATAGCTGGCATCAAAAAGAGTCGCATTTTTTATATCGCCGTAATTGTGCAGCTCGGAGCTTTCGGTAAATTCGGCGTAGGATATCTCTCCCCTCAGACCCTTACCGCCGTCAAGGTTATTGACAACAGATGTGAATATAGGCTTTGGATTGACCCCACTGCTTAAAGTCATTGTTATCCTTCCGTAATTGTTGACTTCTCCGTTGAATATTCCGCCTGCAATGGTCGCATAGTTTGTTACTGTGCCGTTAAAGGTGCCGCCGTATATTTCAGTTTGGTAGCGGACGAAGTCATCTTTTTCTGAATTGCCGATTGTAACGGGACCGTCAAAGGTACCGCTTTTTATTCTGCACACATTATCTGTAAGGGTTACGGATTTCTTGAAGTGACCGCCTTCAATGGCAGAAGCACCCGAAGCACCCGAAGCATTCGCATGAATTGTTACATCGGCATCATATGTTCCGCCTTTTATAGAGGCTGAGGTAAGATCCATTGATTTGCAGGTCACATTTGAATCTGCGGTTATCACACCGTTTCCCGTTACGGATACGTTGGGATTATCGATCTTCAGTGTATAGTTGTTTCTTGATGTTGAAAGCGTAAGCACATTGTTTGTAAAGTCGGGGTTCGCTTCGCTGCTTGTAATATTTCCCTCACTGTCTATTTCGATGGAAATATCATCGGCAGCCGCTTTTACGGACATTATGCTCACTGATGCGAGCAGTGTCAGCAGAATAAAAAATATTCTTTTCATATGTGTCCTCCTTTATTACCATTCCCACTCTTCCTCGTATTCATCAAGGTCGTAGTCATAGTCTTCATCGCCGTAATATTCGTAGTCATACTCATAGTCGTCAATGTACTCGTCATCGTATTCATAGTTGTATGTATCGGAATATCCGTCGTAATATTCGGGGAAATTCTCTGTGAAATAATCATCGGTAAAGGTGATGTATATAGCTTCCGTGTAATATGTATTGTTGTAAATGTCGGTGATAACGTAGTAAAGCTGATATTCGCCCGCACCCGAGGGATAATACTCGACCTTCATTGAGCTGTCGTATTCGAATTCCTCGCTTATGGTGTAAAGGTCGTCGTATTCGCCGTCATAGTTGTAATAATCGCAGGTCAGCTGGATAACATCGCCGTCCTCAACGGGGATAAGTCCCTTCATGGAAAGACCTGTGTCATAGAAACGTTTTGCGCCGATGATATCGCCTGTATGTGTTTCGTCCCATAATACGACAAGCTGAACATACTCATCGTTGAGGTATGCGGGGATATAGCCCTGAGTATAGCCATCGCCCGACTCTGTGATATAAAGCGGAGTGATGTGATCGCCTAATGAGAACCAGAGTCCGTCATAATCGACCATAAGTGCGCCGTCATCGTCGATCTCATAATAGTTGTCTGTTCCAAGGTCGATGTAGCCCTCGCCGTCGTCATAGTAGAGCTGTATCTGAATGTCGTTGATTATATCCCAGTCCTCATCGGAGAGAGCAAGCGCATAATAATCGCCTCTGTCCTCGACAACAAGGCTGCTTTCATCGTATGCGCTTTCCTCGTAATATTCCTCATATTCATCGGAATAGTCGGAATCGAACCAGTCATAATCGCTCCAATTGTCAGTATCTGAGCTGCCGCTTCCGAACGGATCGGATGCCGATGCGCTGCTGTATGACTGACCGCCTGCCAGAATGCTTGCGAAAGCGGTTATAAAGTCGGTGTATTCGCCCTTAAGACCGATATCGGTGTAAACGTTCATCATCTGGTCAAAGGTATAAATGTCGTTATACGGGAAATAGATAGTCATTCCGTTGGAGTTCTTCACGGCTTCGGAATTGCCCGAATATACAACTGCCGCATTTATCGCAGAGATAAGCTCCTCGGACTCGGGAATGTCAAGATTCTGCGCAAAATGCACGAGGTCGATGGTATCATATTCATCGCCGCCGAAGGATTTTGTATTGCTTCTCGAACGTGAAACGACGCTGAATTCGCTGTTGTCAAGCTTGGATTTTGCTGCTGCGGAGAAATCGCAGAGAGCATTGTAAACATTGCCCATCTCGGTCAGGTCGATGATGCTGAGTGTGCATTGTTCGGAGGAATCATAGCTTGTCGATTCCTGAACGAAGTCATCAATGATGATCCTTCCTATATCCTCGGTAGGCGTGGAGGGATCGGAGCAGATCTCATTGAGCCAGTTTGTGTAGAACCAGCCTGTGCCGGGTTCGGTCTCCTCGGAAGCGATCATGAAGTCGGCGTGATTGTTTATCATGTATGCGGTTTCGACAGTCGCCATCAGGCAGGCATCGAAGCCGATGAAATCGAAGGAAACGCCTGCATCATCAAGCGCAGAGTCGATCTCGTTTATCTGCATCGCAGAGCCGTTGAAGATCTGGTCGGAGCCGTAGCCGTAAAGCGCTCCACCGCCGTGATCCCAGAGGATAAGCGCATTTCTGTTTGCGGGGAAGTTGTCTGCGCAGTAGGAAACAAACTCGGTAAGCGTTGCGGGATCGGTCATTTCCTTTACGCCCATGTCGTCCTCGATGCAGACGAGATCTTCATTTTCTATCTTCCAGATCTGGTTTCTGTCGGAGCTTATGTAGTCGTTCTGCCATTCGAGAGTTCCGCCTGTATAGATGACAACATTCACATTGTCGTTCAGGTCTGCTTCCGCCATTTCGATGATATCGGAGGTAGCTGCGGCATAGTCTGATTCAAGGTCGGTTCCGCACATATATACCATTACGGTGAAAACATCGTCGCCGTTGCCGTTGATCTTTGTACGGCGGGAACGCTTTGCGCCTGATGCGGTGTCGGTGTCAATAAGATCGCCCTTGCCGTCGTCCTCGGGGATAGTTTCCTCCGCTGCTGTTTCGGACAGGGATCTGTCCTCGGTCTCGGGACTCTCACCTTCATCGGAGCATGCTGTGAACATTGCTGCTGTCATTGCAATAGCTGTCAGGTAAGCGAAAAGTTTTTTCATAGCTAGCCAAATCCTTTCGTAGTTGCATTTATTTGAACCATTTATAACATATTTCTTATATTGTAACATAAATCTGCTGAAAATTCAATAATTTTATGATATATTTAAAATAAAATCAATAAAAATCGGTATGATTATGCCGCCGCATCAAATTATCCGGCTTGCATGCATTTCGGAATCCGATAAACAGAAATTAAGGAGATTCGGGGGAAGTCCTTCAGAAACGCAGCACTTTGATGCGGGCGCATAATCATACCGCTTGGATATGATATATGACCGTTTTCCGCTGATGCCAGACAGGTATGTCATGCATTATGCCGGCAAACGGTGAAGTAAGGAGGACTGTCCGCCGCATTGCAGCGGGCAGACCATGGAAAAAAGGTTTATCTGATGTCGTATGATTATTCAGCCTCGCCGTTCAGAGCAGCGATGAGGTAGGACATAACATCTGTTGCATCTTCTTCGCTCAGCTGTGTGTACTCTCTTGTGTCGCCGTTGTTGTCGAGCTGGATAACAGAGCCGTCATCAGCGATGCTCCAGCCGAGTGCAGCGATAAGATCTGTGCCTGTCTCGTCATAGAGGTAGAGGCAGTCATAGTCAAGACCCCAAACAAAGTCGTTTGTTTCAGCAGAGCCGTCGGGGCTTACTGTGATGGATTCAAGTGTGGAGCCTGAGAGGTACATAGCCTCAGCGTCCTCATCAGTGATGGATACCCAGTATGTATCCTGGAGGTAGGATGCAACCTGTGCAGCGGAAGCCATCTGAGAAACAGCTTCAACAGCCTGATCGAAGGAATAAGCATCTGTCTGAGCCATTACAGCAGTATCGTTCAGGATAAGAGTATCTGTTTCTTCATCGAAGTTCCAGCCTATCTCTGCAAGCTCGGAGGACATATCCTCATCTTCGTAGATGTAAAGAGTTGTGTCGTCAACTGCCCAGTAGCCCTCGATGGAGGAACCGTCGTCAGCAGCGAAAACTGTTGTTGTGCCGTCAAAGCCGAGTGCATAGCAGTTGAACTCAGCGTCCATGCCTACCCAGAGAGTGCCGTCGAGAGCGTTTGCAAGGTCCTGAACAGCAGCACCCAGCTCGTCGTCCTCGGACTCAGCGTCTGTTTCTTCCTCAGCGTCGTCTTCTGCGGCTTCTGTTTCAGCCTCTGTTTCAGCTGCTGTTGTTTCTGCAGCAGTTGTCTCAGCAGCGGTTGTTTCGTCTGTGCTGCTTCCGCCGCCGCATGCTGTAAGAGCTGTTGCAGCGAAAACGATTGCAGCTATTGAAATAATAGTCTTTTTCATGATAGAATTTCTCTCCTTAAACAATTAAGCAATAAATATTTATGAATTCTTCTGAAACTCACAAAAAATATTATACACTTTCATTCTGAAATTTCAAGCGGTTTGGCGTAAACGTCAGATTTTTGGCGTAAACGTCACACCCGGTATACATCCTGATTAAAATATTAAAACTGTTTTTGTTCACATTGCATAAAAAAATAAATGGGGGTCATAGAATGAATATTGCCGTTGCGGACGACAGCACATCGGATTCGGCGTTTATTGCGGACATTATAAGGGAATATGCAGCAGAAAAGCGTCTTGATATGAACATTTTTACTTACGGCAGCGGAGAAGAATTCCTTGCGGACGGAGGAAAGCGGGAGTTTGACATAGCTTTTATGGACGTATGCATGACAGGCATAAGCGGCATTGAAACGGCACTTTCCATGCGCGAGAAAAATACGTCCTGCCTGCTGATATTCCTTACATCTTCCGCTGAATATATGGCAGATGCATTTTCCTGCCATGCCTTTGATTACATAGTGAAGCCCGCAGAGAAAAGCAAGGTATACAAAGCATTGGACGATGCGATGAAGCTCATTCCCGGCAAAAGCGAATGTATTGCGATAGAAAACGGAAAGGAAACGATACTCATGCCGTTTTCGTCCTTCTGCAGTGCGTCCTGCTCCGACCATTATATGTTCATAACCGATGTGAACGGTCAGACGCTGAAATCAAGAATGGCATTTTCGGCATTCTGCGAGGCATTTTCGGGAAATCCCGCATTTCTTGTCATAAACAGGGGAACGGCGGTCAATATGGACTGCATATCCGACATAGCGGACGGTGCGTGCGTCATGAAAAACGGCGAAACGCTGGCGATAAAGGTGCGCGAATACGGAAAGATACAGAACACCTGGCACAAATACCGCTTTGACAGGATACGCAGCGTCCAGAAGGTGTGACGGATATGGATATGAGAACGTTTTTGGAGGAGATATCGCAGTATCTGATAATCATTCCGTCGGCTGTGATGTGCTATCTTCCCATGCACAAAAAGATGCGTTATCCAATATGGAAAACAGCGGCGGCGGAACTGCTCATGCTGGCTGTCATGATGCCGATAATGGCGCTTGTGCGCATCAAAACGGGCTTAGGGATAAATGCCGTGCTTATGCCTGCGCTCATTATCTGCTTTTTTGTGTACAGGCGGACGGTGACGGCGGGGTTCATGCAGTCGCTTGCGGTGTATATTGCGACGATGATGCTTGTTGCGTTCCCGTCGTCATTTTCGGTGCTTTATGACGCCTATCTCCACCCTGATTCAACGCTTGCGGAATACAGCGTGGAGGCTAACATCTTTTCGATAATACTGACCTGCCTGATGGCGCTTCTGTTCGGCTATCCGCTGGCGAAAAGAGGGGCGGAGCTTACAGAATGCCTTGTCATAGAAAAGGTATGGGGACTGACTATCCCCGTGTCGCTTATGGTCATTATGATCGGAATGTTCACTCAGCCGCTTTATTATTCAACGCTGTATGTCGGCAGGGTATTTGCGGTGTACTCATTCATAATAAGCTCATTTTTTATCCTGACGATATTCCTTGTCGTGATCTTCTATTTTGTCGCAATGGGAATATACAATACCGAGCGTCTGAAAGAAAAGAACCGCATCCTCGAAATGCAGGAGAGCCGTTACAATCAGCTTCAGGAATATATCGAGCGGACAAAAAAGCTCAGGCATGATTTCAGGCAGTCCGTTCACGTAATGGGCACGCTTGCGGCGGCGGGCGATTATGCTGAACTGAAGGATTGTTTAATTGGAAATCTTTCTGTAATTTTGCGGAATGTTATAATACGTGTATTTTGTAATAATAAAACTAAATCTCTAATTATGTATAGTATCAAAAGACTGTTGTTTACTGTCATCGCAACGATGACATTGGCAAGTGTGGCCGCACAAAACAAGTACGACCTTAATGAAGACGGGGCGGTCAATGGGGCCGATGTCGTTGAGTTGTATAATTATATACTCAACGGCTCGTCTGATGACGGCAAGGCTCAGAGTGTAACGGTAAAAAATCTTGGTAGCAGTGTAACGTTCAAGATGATTCCGGTGGTAGGTGGCACATTCTTTATGGGCGCAACTGCCGAGCAGATTAATCCAAACAAAGACGAAACGCCTGCGCATGAAGTAACGGTGTCGGACTTCCTTATTGGTGAAACGGAGGTGACACAGGAGTTGTGGCAAACAGTCACGGGCAGCAGACCTGTTGCAGACTCTTACCAATGGAGCGAAGATCGCGGAGTAGGCAAAAATTATCCTGCATATTATATAAGTTATGCTGATTGTGTTATGTTTATAGAAAAACTTAACACCTTGACCGGCTTGTCGTTCCGTATGCCAACCGAGGCAGAGTGGGAGTATGCTGCGCGCGGTGGCAGCAAAAGCCAGCGTTATCAGTATAGTGGCAGCGACAATTTGGATGATGTGGCTTGGAGTAATTGTAGCAGCATAAAGAAACTGCAGCCAGTCGGAAGCAAAAACCCCAACGAGCTTGGCATCTACGATATGAGTGGCAATGTGGGTGAGTGGTGTAGTGATTGGTATGGCCAGTATTCTGCCGATACTCAGACCAATCCTGTAGGACCATCAAGTGGCACCGAGCGTGTCAATCGTGGTGGTAGATGGTACTCCGTTGTTAATGGGGCCCGCAATTCCTTCCGTGGCCGATATGCACCTTCTGCAAGATACGGCAACTTGGGGCTTCGCCTTGTGCTTGAGAAATAGAACATGGGCGATAGGGTTATTACAGATAACGGGCCGGTGGAAATCATTTCCACCGGCCCGTTATCGTATTATAGTGTTATGCTACTTGATGCATCCGAGTTCTTTGCCCACCTTGGTGAAGGCGGCAATGCACTTGTCGAGGTGTTCGCGCTCGTGTCCTGCCGAAACTTGCACACAGATACGTGCCTGTCCCTTTGGCACTACAGGGTAGTAGAAGCCTGTAACATAGATGCCTTCTTCTTGAAGTTTGGCGGCAAAGACCTGAGACAGTTTTGCATCGTAGAGCATCACTGCACAGATGGCAGACTGTGTAGGCTTGATGTCAAATCCGGCAGCGATCATCTTGTCGCGGAAGTAGTTGACATTCTCAACAAGCTTGTCGTGTATGGAATTGCTTTCCTTCAGCATGTTGAACATTTCGATGCCAGCTCCTACAAGCGAGGGTGCCAGAGAGTTTGAGAACAAGTATGGACGGCTACGCTGACGCAGAATGTCGATGATTTCCTTGCGACCAGTGGTAAATCCACCCATTGCACCACCGAATGACTTGCCCAGAGTGCCAGTGTAGATGTCCACACGTCCGTATGTGTTGAAAAACTCGCTTACGCCGTGGCCCGTAGCACCAACAACACCTGCTGAGTGGCTTTCGTCGACCATTACGAGGGCGTCATATTTTTCAGCGAGGTCACAAATCTTGTCCATCGGAGCAACGTTGCCGTCCATTGAGAACACCCCATCGGTAACAACAATGCGGAAACGCTGTGCCTGAGCCTCCTGAAGGCATTTTTCGAGTTCTCCCATGTCAGCATTGGCATAACGATAGCGTTTAGCCTTGCCCAGACGAACGCCGTCAATGATTGAGGCATGGTTGAGCGAATCCGAGATGATAGCATCTTCGTCAGTAAGAAGTGGCTCAAACACACCGCCGTTGGCATCGAAGCACGCTGCGTAGAGAATGGTGTCTTCTGTTTTGAAAAATTCAGAAATCTTGGCTTCAAGTTCCTTGTGAATGTCGGCTGTGCCGCAGATGAAGCGTACAGACGACATGCCGAAGCCACGCTTGTCCATCATGTCTTTTGCAGCCTTGATAAGACGCGGGTGGTTTGAGAGGCCGAGGTAGTTGTTTGCACAGAAGTTGAGTACTTCTTTACCTGCAACCTGAATGGCTGCCTGTTGTGGGCTCTCAATAAGACGCTCGTTCTTGTAGAGTCCTGCTTCTTTAATCTCAGCAATGGTATTGCAGAGATGTTCTTTCATTTTACCGTACATGTTATTTTATATTGTAAGTTAATTAGTCTCGTGCTATCAAAGAGTCACTCCATTAAAATGCAAAGGAAATAATTTATTGTGAATATACAAAGAATTGCGAGTATTTATTTGTTGCCAAACTTTTTGTTCAAGACCAGTCCTGAATTTTTGTTGTCGTAGAAGTGGGGGTTGAGTTTCAACACTTCCTCCCAGCATTGGCGTGCCTCGTCTTCTTTGCCCTGTGACAAGAGGGCTTCGCCCTTGATGTTTGTGATGGAGGGTTTCCAGTCATCTGCAGAACTCCACATCATTGCGTTTCCGCATAATTTTACGGCTTGTTCGGGGGTGCCGGCTTTAAGGTTTATGCGGGCTGCGTGATAAAGGAACATGGGCATTTGGTATGCCAGCCCTTCGCTTATGGCAGTGTTGTCGCTTGACAGTCCTCGGAGCAGTTTCTCAAGCAGAGCTTTAGTCTCTTCAAGGGCCTTTGTGATGTCTTGTTTGTCATATTCGTACATCAGTATGTATTGTTGTCGGCAGATGCAGCCAAACAGCCAACCTTGCATCAGCATTTCGGTGTCTGGCGACAATTCAAACTGGCTGTAGTTGTATTTCAGTTCTTCAAAGGCTGCTTCGGCATCTTCAAACTGGTGGTTGTGTCCGAAGTCTATGGCACGGCTTTGCTCAAAACTGTATTGCATGACGGTCAGGTCAAAATCGCTCATGTTTGCCCCTCTGATTCCTTCTGACAGCAGGTGGCTGATGAAGTCGATGGCTTTTTCGTAGTGTGAGATGGCTGTGGCATATTGTTTGAGGCTGTCGGCTTGCGCTCCGAGTCCCATGCTGGCGTAGACCACGCTTGTCTCAACCTCTTTCGGCCGCAGCTTCATAATGTCGGCGTATAGTGATTCGGCTTTTTGGAAGTATTCCAAGGCTTTAGGTGTGTTGTGCAGACTGTCGCGCTGCAGTATTCCGTTTATTGCCAGATACTTTGCCTTATAGTCAGGTGAGATGTTGAGTTGGGCAATGCTGTCCAGCAGGGCGGCGGCCTTTTTGAACTGTCTGTTTTGCACCATCTGGCGTCCCAGTTCAAAGGTTGCTTCGGTGTCAGTGGCTGTCTGGCCGTGTGTTGTGGAGGTTAGCGCAAGGCAGCATGCAAGGGAGATTATATAAGGTATTCTCTTCATGGATAAAGATGTTTTGTTGTGGCCCATTCGTCATAGA
>USNJ01000010.1 GCA_900556055.1 uncultured Ruminococcus sp. | reverse complement strand
TAAAACGTTCGGTCAGCTTATCCCAACCGAACGTTTTATTTTTACTTAATGATAAATTTTGCGAAAAGCGCAGCTGCGGTATTGAACCACTCGGGATATGTATCGTGGAACATATCATAATACTGCTGATAGAGATCGGGATCGCTTTCCTTTATTATCTGCATCATCTGGGGCATCATTGCAAATACAGCAACTATCATAAGTATTACGAAAGCGATAGCTATTGATGAGCAGACAATTCCCGCAACTGCCTTGCCGTTTCCGTTGGGATTGTGCTTGCACTTGTATACAATGCCGAAGATAAGTCCGAGAATGCCGAACAGGATCGGGGGATAAACAGTGATACCCGAAACGAGCGCAAGGATTCCCATTACGAGAGATGCTGTAGCAAGGCCCTCGCTTGCCTTTACGGGAACAGAGTACATTCCGCCGCCGTACTGGTTCTGCATATACTGCTGATACTGTGCATTCTGAGCATAGGGATCATAGCCGGGCTGAGGCTGTGCATATGGGTCATATCCCTGCTGCGGATAACCCTGCTGTGCGTTGTTCTGCTGATTGTAGGGATCGTAACCCTGCTGGGCATTGTTCTGCTGATTGTAGGGATCGTAACCCTGCTGAGGATCATTCTGCTGACCGTTATTATTGGAAAAACCGTTGTTGTTCATATCGTCCATAAGAAAATACCGCCTTTACTTATTCATTGAATTTATAATAGCATATAAATTCCGCAAAATCAAGTGAAAGACGGTATTCTTTATGAAATCTTTATGGTTATATTATCATTTTAATAGGAGAGCCTTCAGACGCTTCATTGCTTCCTCGGTGTTTTCTCTGCTTCCGAATGCGGTAAGTCTGAACCAGCCTACACCGTTGGGACCGAATCCATCGCCCGGTGTGCCGACAACCTGGATCTCTTTCAGCAGGAAATCGAAGAAATCCCAGCCGTTCATTCCATCGGGGCATTTGAGCCAGATATAAGGCGAGTTGATGCCGCCTGTGTACTTGATGCCGAGCGAGTCGAGCGTTTCAGCCATGATCTTTGCATTGCCCTTGTAGTATGCGATGGCTTCGTGAGTCTGCTTCTGTCCCTCGGGGGTGAATACAGCCTCAGCCGCTCTCTGCACGGGGTAGGAAACGCCGTTGAATTTGCTTCCCTGACGTCTGCCCCAGAGGTCGGCGAGCTTTACGGTCTGTCCGTCGGAGGATTTAACTGCCAGCTCATCGGGGATAACCGTATATCCGCATCTTGTGCCTGTAAATCCTGCTGTTTTGGAGAGCGAACACATCTCTATCGCACACTTCTTTGCGCCCTCGACTGCAAATATGCTTCTCGGCAGCTCGGGATCAGAGATAAATGCTTCATAAGCGGAATCGAAGATGATAACAGCTTCATTTTCCAGTGCATAATCCACCCATTCCTTCAGCTGCGCCTTTGTATATACCGAGCCTGTCGGGTTATTCGGTGAGCAGAGGTAGATGATATCGGCGTGTACGGATCTGTCGGGCATAGCCGCAAAGCCGTTTGCTTCGTTTGAATCTGCGAAAATTATCTTTCTTCCGCTCATGGAATTTGAATCAACATAAACGGGATATGCGGGATCGGTGATAAGGATAGTATTTTCATCGCCGAAAATATCCACGATATTTCCGCAGTCAGCCTTTGCGCCGTCATTTATGCGGATATCCGATGCGGGAACATCAACGCCGAAGCTCCTGTAATATCCCGAAACGGCTTCTCTCAGGAAATCATAGCCTGCGCCGCTGTCCTCATATCCGCGGAATGTTTCCTTTACGCCCATTTCATCGGAAGCCTTTTTCATTGCTTCGACAACAACGGGAGCAAGGGGGAGAGTAACATCTCCGATGCCCATTCTGATAAGCTTCTTGTCGGGATTTTCAGCCTGAAATGCTTTCAGGCGCTTTGCGATATCTATAAAGAGATAGTTCTTTTTCAGCTTCAGGAAATTTTCGTTGATCTTAACCATTTTATCGGATCCTTTCGTTCATATCTGCGTTTCATCAAGTTCGCCGTCGAATACTTTTGCTGCGGGACCTCTCATAAGCACCGTGCCGTCCTCATTATAAGTGATGGCCAGGTCGCCGCCTCTGAGCTTCAGGGTGATCTCTTCGCCCTGTTTGCAGTATCCGTTAAGGCAGGCTGCAACAGCTGCAGCGCATGCTCCCGTTCCGCACGCCCATGTTTCGCCCGAACCTCTTTCCCATACACGCATTTTTACGGTATGGTCATCAAGTACGTTTGCGAATTCGGTATTTATCCTTTCGGGGAAAAGCTCGTGATTTTCAAAGTAAGGTCCGATCTTTTCAAGCTCTATCGTATCGACGGGGGTATCGGTGAACAGTACGCAGTGCGGGTTCCCCATAGAAACGCAGGTGACTGTTTCCTCTTTGCCGTTTACGGTTATCTTCTGCGAGATGAATGTGTCAAGCTCAGATCTTACGGGGATATCTGCGGGCTTGATTATTGCTTTGCCCATATCCACAAGAACCGTTTCGACCTTGCCGTCCTTGACGAACAGCTTTAGCCTTTTGATGCCGCTTTTTGTTTCAAGGGTGATATCGGTCTTGTCGGTCATGCCGTTGTCATAGACATATTTGCCTATGCAGCGTGTTGCATTTCCGCACATCATTCCCTCCGAGCCGTCGGCATTGAACATTCTCATGCGGAAATCCGCCTTGTCCGACGGCATGATGAGAACAAGTCCGTCCGAACCGACGCCGAAGTGACGGTCGCTGACGAATATTGACAGCTTTTCGGGATCGCTGACGGTTTCCTTAAAGCAGTTGACATAAACATAATCATTGCCTATGCCGTGCATTTTTGTGAATTTAAGCATCTGAGATCATTCCTTTTACTGTTCGTAGGTTTTGAGGATATTCATTGCGACAGCGACCTGTGAGAGCCGCTGATCCATCGCCTGTTTCTGTATCTGTCTGTGCGCCTGCGATTCGCTTATCCTGAGGTATTCGATAAGCACGCATTTTGCACGGTCGATAAGCTTGATGTCGTCAAGCTTCTGTCGGAGCGCATCAGCGGCTTCCGTCTGCTTTTTCAGTGCGTTATGCATTGCTATCGCATATTTTGCCGACTGGACAAGCATTGCCTTGCCGACATTTTTCGGGACGAGGAATATATCCCTGCCTTCAAGCTTTTTTGACGCTTCTTCAATGTTTTCCGATTTTATAAGCACCATTACGGCGCAGCTGTGCGATCTTGAGATCTCGGCTGCAAGTCCCAGACCGTATTCGGATTCAAGGGGGGTATTGACGATCACGAGATCATATGCGCTGTCGCTCAGTGCGGCTCTTGCGTGCTCTCCGTCAGAAACGGAAATGTCCTCCGCACCGCATTCTCTCAGAATGAGCGCTATGCTGTCGGCTGCTTCCGACGCTTTTGTGACAAGCAGTGCAGTTGGCATACAGATCCCTCCCGTTGATATTTATTCTATTATACCATACAATTATAACAATTGCAAATAGGTTAGCATCAGCAAACTGAAATAATATCAAAGGCAATGCCGCTTATATGGACTATTTGTGCGGCATTGCCGTGAAAGATCAGTTATTAACGTAAAGCTGGCGGTAGGGGTTAGCTGTGTTAGGTGTCAGCTTGAAGAAGTGAGATGAGAGAAGCTCGTCTGCGTTATATCCGAAGCATTTTGCAAACTCGCTGACATCTGCTCTGATATCTTCGATATCTTCGGCAGATGCATCGTGAACGCTTACCTGAGCGGGAAGGTCTGTCGGGCAGTGCTCAGTCCTTAGATAGATAGCACCGCCGTGCATGCCTGTTCCGCAGAATGAACCTACGGGGATCTCGTTTTCTGCGCCGATGCCGAGGACAACGATCTGTCCGCCCGCCTGATATTCGCCGAGAAAATCGCCGACCTTGCCGCCGATAACGATGACCGGCTTCAGCTCCTGATACTGCTTCATGTGGATTCCGGCACGATAGCCTGCATATCCCTTAACGAAGATCTTGCCGTTTCTCATTCCGTAGCCGAGAGCATCTCCGCAGTTGCCGTGGATAATGATCTCGCCTGCGTTCATCGTATCTCCCGTAGCGTCCTGAGCGTTTGCAAAGACCTCTATGCGGGAGTTGTTGAGATAAGCGCCGAGCGCATTGCCGGGAACGCCATATATCTTAACATTTTTATCGCAGAGACCTGCTCCGATATATCTGTGTCCGAGGACATTATCGAGTTCGATATCCTTGTCGGGGCAAGTTCTGACTTTTTCATTGAGGACCTTGAAGTGAAGTCCCTCTGCATTAATTTTCATTGCCTTTACCTCCTGCAAGCTTGTCATTGCGTCTTTCCCTGTTAAACGCCATCATCTGAGGAGCTTTGAGCATAAGCTCGTAATCGCATTCATCTGCGGTTATGTGTTCCCTGATAAGCGAGGTGTAGATACCCGCTCTCTTTATGTATTTGCCCATGAGGATAAAGCCCTTGAGCTGCTTGTCCTTGACAACAAGCTTCTTATAGTTGGTACCATCGGTTTCAACGACAGGTTCGCCGTCATAGCTGCCTGCTGTGATGATATGCAGTCCGAAGAATCCGATAGCATTCATCGGGAATGCATTGAGATAATATGCTTCCTTGCCTGCCATGTTCTTTCCTGCGACAACTCCCTGATTATGCGCATTCGGAAGGATAGCAAGTATTCTGTTTGCTTCAATGGAAATATCGTAGCTTTCAGTGCAGTCGCCTGCGGCATAAATGTCCTTCAGGCTGGTCTGCTGTCTGTTGTCGGTGATGATTCCTCTTCCGACATTTCCGCCCGCTTCCTTTATAAGCTCAACATTCGGACGAACGCCGACAGCAAGTATCACCATATCGAAATCAACCGTTTCACCGTTTGAAAGCTTTGCGGAATTCTCGCTGAATTCGGAAACGCTTGTGTTCAGAATGAACCTTACGCCCTTGCTTTCGATATGCTTCTGCATTATCTCGGATGCTGCCTCGTCGAGGATAGACGGGAGGATCCTGTTTGCAAGATCGACAACGGTCATCTTTGCATTGTAATGTTCAAGCGCCTCGGCTGCCTTTAGACCGATGAGTCCTGCGCCGACGATAAGCACTCTTGCGCCGTCAAAAACAGCTTCCTTGACTGCTTTTGCATCGTCCTTCTTCATAAAGGAGAACTTCTTTGCGATCTTTTCCATTCCCTGCATCGGTGGAACGAACGGCTTTGAGCCTGTCGCTACCATCAGCTTGTCATAGGGGACATTTTCGCCGCCCTCAATAACAACTTCCTTTTTATCGGGATCAATAGCGATGACCTTAGTATCGAGCATCGTTTTGACGTTGTTTTTCTCGTAGAAATCAGCGTTTCTGTAACGCATATTTTCCTCGGTAACGGCTTCTTTCAGCCAGTAGGAGATAAGCGGGCGGGAATATGTATCGTACTTTTCGTCGGAGATGATGAGTATTTCGCCGTCCTTATCGTATTCTCTGATACCCTCGACGGTTCCGATGCCTGCTGCGGCATTTCCGATAATAACGTATTTCATCAGTCCTCGCCCCTTTCCTCAAATACTATTGCGGAGTTGATGCAGTTCTTCACGCACATCGGCTCTCCGTGTGAATTTCTTGTGCAGAGTTCGCACTTGGTGATTGTTTTTCCGCCGTTCTTTTCATCGATGACGATACAGCCGTAAGGACATGAAAGAACGCATGTGTAGCAGCCGACGCACCTGCTTTCGTCGATCTCGATAACTCCGTTATGAACGGAAAGCGCACCTGTGATGCAGTTGTTCACGCACTGCGGATCCTTACAGTGACGGCAGGAAACGGCAAAATTAACATCGCCGCCCTCTTCGACCTGGATCCTTGGAGTGGCTGCTTTATTAAGCTTGAATGCTTTTACGATATCGTCTGCATCGCTGTTTGCATATGCGCAGTAGAATTCGCAGAGATGGCAGCCGAGACATCTGTCCTCGTTTACATATACTCTTTTCATTTTCATTATCCCTCCGCATTATTCGCCTGCATGTGCGATTCCGAGGATCTTAAGCTCTCTGTCGGTCAGACCGATTCCTCTGAGCATAAGTCTGTTTCCTCTGAGGGCTTCGATGGAGTTGATACCCATACCGCCCATCATTTCCTTGATCTCGTGATCCCATGCATGGATAAGATTAACAAGTCTCTTATATGCAACGTCGGGATTAAGTCTTTTTACAAGGTCGGGACGCTGTGTTGCGATACCCCAGTTGCACTTGCCGCCGTGGCAGCTTCTGCAGAGGTGGCAGCCCATTGCAAGGAGTGCGGGGGTTGCGATGTAGATAGCGTCTGCGCCGAGTGCGATAGCCTTTACTGCGTCAGATGCGGAACGTATCGAACCTGCAACTACAACGGAAACATTGTTTCTGATACCCTCGTCGCGGAGACGCTGGTCAACGCTTGCAAGAGCAAGCTCTATCGGGATACCTACGTTATCTCTTATTCTTGTCGGAGCTGCACCGGTACCGCCTCTGAAACCATCAATAGCGATGATATCAGCACCTGAACGTGCGATACCCGAAGCGATAGCGGCAACGTTGTGAACTGCTGCGATCTTTACGATAACGGGTTTTTTGTATTCTGTTGCTTCCTTCAGCGAGTAGATCAGCTGACGGAGATCCTCGATCGAATAGATATCATGGTGAGGAGCAGGGGAGATAGCGTCTGTTCCCATAGGGATCATTCTTGTCTTTGAAACGTCCTCACGGATCTTTGCGCCGGGAAGATGTCCGCCGATACCGGGCTTTGCACCCTGTCCCATTTTGATCTCGATAGCTGCGCCTGTTTCAAGATAATCCTTGAAAACGCCGAAACGTCCCGAAGCTACCTGAACTATTGTATTGGGTCCGTACTGATAGAAATCCTTATGCAGACCGCCTTCACCTGTATTATAATATGTGCCAAGCTCGGTTGCGGCTCTTGCGAGGGATTCATGAGCATTCTTGGAGATCGAACCGTAGGACATAGCCGAGAACATGATAGGAACGGAAAGCTCAAGGTGAGGGGGAAGATCTGTTTTCAGCGAACCGTCCTCGTTGAATTCCATCTTATCGGGCTTCTTGCCGAGGAATACCTTTGTTTCCATAGGTTCTCTGAGCGGGTCGATAGACGGGTTTGTTACCTGAGATGCATTGATGAGGATCTTATCCCAGTAAACGGGATAGGGGAGCGGATTTCCCATTGAAGAAAGGAGAACTGCGCCGCTTCCTGCCTGACGGTAATTTTCGGTCATGATCTGCTGAGTGTAGTTGTAGTTCTGTCTGAACTCATTCGGATTTTTGTGGATCTTTATAGCGCCCGTGGGACAGATGGTGACGCATCTCTGGCAGTCAACGCACTGATCGTCATGGGTAAGCATTTTATCAAAGTCTGCATCATAATAGTGGACCTCATTGGCACACTGGCGTTCGCAGGCTCTGCATCTTATACATTTATCGGTATTTCTCAGAACTTCAAATTCTGCGGGAAAATAATTTACAGACATTTTCTTTTGCCCTCCTCGCTGAGATTAGCAATAACAGGCTCTCCGCCTCTGGGAGACCATATCTTGTCCACATCGGGACAGATAGCGCGGATCGCACACTCTTCACTTGAAATGTATACCATATCGCCCTTTTCGGCAACTACCATCGAACGGAGCTTCAGACGGTCATTGAGTGCCATAAGTCCGCCGTTGTAGCCGAGGATAATGGAGAAAGGTCCTGTTATCAGGAGGCTTGAATATACATTTCTGAGGTATCTGAGCTTTTCTGCCTGCTTAGGCTCCATCTTGTCGATCTCGCTCCAGAAGGGCGCAGCGATGATGCTTGCAACATCTTCGAGAGAGAGGTTCTGACGTCTGTTGAGGAAGTCTATGATATAGGTGATGACCTCTGTATCGGTCAGCAGTGAACATTTGTAGCCGAACATTTCAATGAAACGGCGGTTAGCGTCGTAGGAGGAGATCTCACCGTTATGTACGATGCTGTAATCGAGAAGAGAGAACGGATGAGCGCCGCCCCACCAGCCGGGTGTGTTTGTGGGATAACGTCCGTGGACGGTCCATGCGTATCCCTCGTATTCATCAAGGCGGTAAAATTCTCCTACATCCTCAGGGAAGCCGACAGCCTTGAATACGCCCATGTTCTTGCCGCTGGAGAATACGTATGCGCCGGGGATATCATTGTTGATCCTGATAACGCACTTAGCGACGAACTCCTTTTCGGGAAGCTGCGAGGACGCCATCTTTGTCGGGAGCGGAGTAACGAAGTATCTCCAGATGAGCGGCTCGTTGGTGATGTTCGGGTGCTTTCTTGTTGCGATCCTGCTGAGGTTTACGACATCGAAATGCCTGTCAAGAAAACGCTCTGTCTGCTCTCTTGCGGCATTTGTGTCATAAAAAACGTGGAATGCATACAGATCCTTGTACTCGGGATAGATTCCGTATCCTGCGAATCCGCCTCCGAGTCCGTTGGAACGGTCATGCATATAGGCAATGGACTTTACTGCGTCCTCGCCGCTGATCCTGTTGCCGTCTCTGCTGATAAATCCTGAGATCGCACAGCCTGACGGAATCCTTACCTGACCTTCTTTTTCTAACATATACTCACTCTCCCTAATATACTGACGGGCTTTTGCCCCGTTCCATGCTTGATTGTTTTTTGCAACTTTAGAGGTTTTATCTTTCATTTTGGGGTGCATATCTATTTATATCACTTTTTTCTCTGCTTGTCAATAGCTTTTTGCAAGTTTAATTATTTATTCTTGCATTTTAAAGATTTGTTAATATCTAAAAACAACAGAAAATCAAAAATATACAACTCAAAACGCCTTTTAGCGTAAAAATAAGACAGATTTAACAATTCGCCCATGAAAGATGAATGATGATTTCCGTTAAAATCCTGCATTTTGCCGTTCGATTTCAGCATATGAAAATATGATGTGAGATTTTTGTGTGCTATGATATCTTCTGATATGTGCAAATATATTGATTTTTTTACGGAAAAGTTATATAATTAATATATTGTATCTTTAATATGAAAGCAGGGGATAAAATGGCATCGGCAAAAATCATTACGGAAGATCTTATCCGCTCACTTGCACCTAATCCTGCGGCGGTATCGAACGGAAAGAAAATATCGTCGGCGGGGGATTTCTCGAATCTGCGGAAAAGTGCGGACGAAACGCTTATCTGGGGCGATTGCAGGGGCAGCGGAAAGAATCCTTACTCAACATCTGCTGACTTTTCGGGAGATGCACCCGTGTTCAGATGCTCCTGTCCGAGCAGACAGTTTCCGTGCAAGCACAGTCTTGCGATAATGTTTGAATGGTTGGCGGGGAAGAATTTTGAGATATCGGAAATTCCCGAGGACATAACAGCAAAGCGCCGGAAGGCTGCAAAGCGTGCCGAAAGGGCAGCGGACGGAACGGCAGAGAAGAAGCCGCCCAAGCAGAATAAAGCAGCAGCTGAAAAGAAGCTGAAAAAGCAAGCTGACGGTCTTGAACTTGCAGAAAATTTTGTCAAAGACATTCTTGAAAGGGGAGCGTCATCTGTCAGCAGCGCTTCCGCATCGCAGTACAGGGAGCTTGCAAAGCAGCTGGGCGACTACTATCTTCCTGAGCCTCAGGCTATCATGAATGAAATAGTATCGGCGGCGGAAAAGCTGCCGCAGTCCCCCGATGACAGGGAGATAGAGAGGATAACGTCTTTGTGTGTAAGGCTTGCGTCCGTCATAAAAAAGAGCCGCGACTATATAAATGCGAAGCTTGAAAGCGGCGAAGTCCTGCCCGAGGACAGCATTTTGTATGAGGCGATGGGCAATGTCTGGAAGCTTTCGCAGCTCAAAGAAATAGGTCTTTACAAGGAAAATGCCGAGATCATACAGCTTTCGTTCAATGTTATCCATGACGATATGCACAAGGCGGATATTGACACTGCTTACTGGATCGACCTTGATTCGGGCGAGATATCGAGGACGGAAACCATTCGTCCGCTGAAGGCTGCGAAGTACATAAAAGCGGAGGATTCCGTGTTCGGTGTGCATAAGATCGCAGAGCTTTACAGATATCCGGGCGGAATGAACAGGCGCATAAGGTGGGAATCCGCCGTAATGACCGATGCTGACGGGGCGGTGTATGCAAATATCCTTTCAAAGGCGGAGAACAGCATTTCCGATGCCGTCAAAAAGGCGAAAAATGAGCTAAAAAACACTCTTTCCGAGCCGTCTGCGGCAGTTCTTCTCAGGTTTGACGAGATAAAATTTGCCAATTCCGACGGTCATGCTGTGCTGAAATGCCAAGATGAAACTATTGCGCTGAGGTCGGGCGAAAATTATCCTGATACCTGCGGCGTTCTGGCTGTTACGGACTGCCGAATGCTGAAAAACGGTGCGCTGCTGGGTGAGCTTTACTATGTCCCCGATGAACGGAAATTTTATATGTGTCCGCTTTCTATCGTGAATGAAAACGGCATAACAAGGCTTTGTTAAGGAGATGAGAATATGAATATTATGCCGTTTTATGAGCTTAGGACAAGGCTGTACAGCTGTGCTGCGGCGGGCTGTTCGGCTATAAATGAGGATTTCAGGCTGAAAAGGGCGGTCGATGATTTTGCGCCGCTTGCCGAGGCGAACAAGGCTTTCGGAAAGCTTTATAATATGTGCGGACGCTTATTTTCCGAGGATAACACGGCTTTGCTTCTTGCGGACTGCATCGCTCTTGCTGATGCGCTGGCTGTCGCTCAGGGCGGATATGCCGATAATTCTGAGACATCGGAAAGCGTGTTTTCGGCAGATGTCCCGAATAAGGAAAATGCGCCGTATTCTGCGGTGCATGCGCTTGCGGATAAGATAGAAAAGGCGGGTCAGACGCTTGAAATGCTGAGCAGTGAGGAAAAGCAGCTTATCGGCGATCCCAGGATATTGGCTGCATTTATTAAAAAATCGGATGTGAACAGCTATTACTTCGCAGAATTTGCGGAGATGATATGCTCGGCTTACGGGAAATCGATCGTTATCCCGCTGAAAAATGCGGTCGGTATGTCATCGGAAAAGGCAAGCGGAAATCAGGTAAGATATGTTGCAAATATTGCCGGATATGATGAAAACGACTGGTATCTTACGCTTGCACATAATGAAAATGCGCCGCAGGGAGTAAGGCTGAAGGCGATAGAGGCACTCGGACGTGATGTGCGCAACGGGCAGGAGCTGATTGACATTTACAACACGGAAAAGGGAAAGATCAAGAATGCGGCGATGCTTGAGATCGCAAAGCTGGGTATCCCCGAAGCCGATGAGATACTGACGAAAATGAAGGCGAAATTCAAGCAGACATATTGGCAGTATTTTGCCGTTTCTCCGTCGGCTGCGGCGGTCGGTTTTGCCCGTGAGATGATCGGAAAGGCGTTCGGCGGCACATATGAAAAGGATAAGCCGGGAATTGACGATGTTATTTCGCTCATGCAGAACAAATCGGGTGCGGACGACTGTTTTATAAGCCTTGCGCAAAATATACGGCAGGCTGAAAACAGCCATTATCTCGAAACGCAGATAAATAATGTGCTTATCGCAAATCTCGCAAATAAGCCGAATGACGAATACAAGGCACTAATTTCAAGGCTGTATCGATCGGATGGGAAAATGTTTTTCACGGCGAATTTCTTCCTCAGATTAATTGACGATCCGCAGAATGCGTTCAGTGAGATATCACCTCAGACAAAAGAGGACAAGAATTCCATGATGCATATTCTGAATAAGATCGAATATTCCAATGCTGAGAAAAAGTATTATATTTCGTATGTTCCGAGTTTTGAACAAGGAAACGTAAGGATAAGGCTGCCGCTCTTTTCCGAGATGCCGCAGAACATTATTGATTTTGTCGGCGATACGTCTGTAATAGAAAGCAGCGGACTTGCATCGAAATTTGTGAATGCTGTGAAGAGTGCATTCAACATCAGAGAATTTTCGATCAATGAATATTCCTGCATGACTTTTTCGCATATGCTGTCAGACTGTTCGCCCGAAGATTATGAGAGGATAAGGGCATCGGCTGTAAAGCTGGCGCTGATGTCGCTCAAAGTGAAGCCTGACAAAAGAAATGCGTCCTGTTTCAGGGCGATAGATCTTATCCGCAAATATTACAGGGACGGAAAGCCCGAGGATTATCTCGGAATAACCGAAAATTTTGCGATGTATGAGTACAGGAACGGAAGGATAGTACATCTGGATTTTCTTGATGATTTCCCGCTCAGCCGTGAGCAGAAGCTGAGTGAGCTTGAACATCTGCGGAGATCGCTTGCTGTCGCATCATTCCTTTATAACGGTTCGGAGGGCAACAGGAATATTCTGAATGCACGCATAGACGACATGATCGCAAAAATAAAATAATAAAAATAAGGAGAAGAAAATGTCTGATATACTTCGCCTCCCTGCTGAGGAGCTTTATAAAAATGAGCTGGACGCTCTTATCGCAAATGAGAAGGATCCCGTGCCTGTGGGCTGGAAAATGTCGCCTAAGTCGGTGCTTACATATATAATGGGCGGAAAATCGGGCGGAACGGTGATAACGCCCAAATACATGGGTGACAGGCGCATTGTAGAGATATGCATAGCGACGCTTGTTACCGACCGTGCGCTGCTGCTTATCGGTGAGCCGGGAACGGCAAAATCGTGGCTTTCGGAGCATCTCACGGCGGCTATAAACGGCAATTCATCGAGAGTTATTCAGGGAACTGCGGGAACGACCGAGGAGCAGATACGCTATTCATGGAATTATGCACTGCTGCTTGCAAAAGGTCCCTCGCATGAAGCGTTGGTGAAAAGTCCTGTCTATACGGCTATGGAAACGGGAACTATTGCACGTATCGAGGAAATTTCGAGATGCGCAAGCGAGGTCCAGGACGCACTTATTTCGATATTATCCGAAAAAAGGATATCCGTGCCTGAGTTATCCAAAGAAATTGCGGCTAAAAAGGGATTTTCCGTCATTGCGACGGCGAATACACGTGACAAGGGTGTAAACGAGATGTCATCGGCTCTGAAAAGGCGTTTCAACATTGTTGTGCTGCCTGCGCCTGCGGACATGGAAACCGAGATAAACATCGTAAACACAAGAGTTGCACAGCTTGCGGACAGCTTCGGTCTGACGGCAAAGCTGCCTGACAGGACGGCAGTTGAGCGGGTCGTGACGGTGTTCAGGGAGCTTAGAAACGGTCAGACTCTTGACGGTCAGGTCAAACTGAAGCAGACAACGGGAGTGCTTTCTTCCGCTGAGGCTATATCTCTGCTCGTCAACAGCATGGCACTTGCGGGAAGCTTCGGAAACGGTGTTGTTTCCGATGCCGATCTTGCGTCGGCACTTCAGGGTGCGGTCGTTAAGGACGACACAAAGGACAAGGCTGTATGGACGGAATATCTTGAAAATGTCATGAGAAAGCGGAAGGGTCTGGCATCGCTTTATGCGGAGTGTAAGGAGAGAAATTCATAATGGCGGAGTATTACGGAGTTCGGCATCTGTCGCCTGCGTGTGCATATTATGTCACCGAATTCCTTGACAGAAGCGATCCCGAGGTTGTGCTTATTGAAGGCCCTGCCGATCTGAATGAGCTTATAAAGCCGCTTTGCTCGGCTGAGTCGCATCTTCCCGCTGCTATACTTGCATATACCGCAGAAACACCTGTCAGAACGGTTTTATGGCCGTTTGCTGAATTTTCTCCCGAATATTCAGCTATGAGATGGGCTGTGAAAAATGGCAGAGAGGTAAGATTCTGCGATCTCCCGTCGGACTGCGTTCTTGCTGTAAATGATGAAAAGAATGATAAAAGTGAAGAAAAGCCTGAGCATAAAAAGTCAGTATATGAACAGCTTGAAGATGCATCGGGAACCGATAACGATTCATTCTGGGAATACACTTTTGAGCAGTGCCGAAGCTATGAGGATTTCATTGCGGCGGCTGAGGATTACGGAAAAAATCTGCGCAGCTTATCGGAAAATGACGAGCACAACAAGCTGCGTGAGGCTTATATGCGGCGTGTGATAAGCGAGTGGGAGGAAAAATTGCCGACAGAGAAGATCGCTGTAATAACGGGTGCGTTTCACACCTCGGGAATAAAAAATATCCCGTTTTCCGATGATGACAGGGTGCTTACCGATCGGCTGCCAACGGTGAAAGCCAAGGCAACGCTCATGCCGTATTCATATTTCAGGCTGTCATCACGCTCGGGATATGGTGCGGGAAGCAAGGCACCTGCGTATTTTGAGATACTCTGGAATAACCGAATTGCGGGAAATATCGGCAGTTCTGCGGCTGAATATCTCTCGAAAATAGCTGCATATCAGCGTGAAAACGGATACTGCTGTTCAACGGCGGAGGTCATTGAGGCGATGCGGCTTGCGGAAACGCTTGCGGCCATGAGGGGCGGAAAAATGCCGTGCCTAGCTGACCTGAGGGACGCTGCCGTCACCTGTCTGGGACACGGAAGCTTCGGCGAGATATCGCTTGCCTGCGCTGACACTGAGATAGGTGTGAAGATAGGCTCGCTGCCGGAAGGTACGGTCTGCACGTCGGTTCAGGAGGATTTTGTGCGTCAGCTGAAGGAGCTGAAGCTGGAAAAATACCGCAAGGCATCGGCTGAGAAAATTTCGCTCGATCTGCGTGAAAATATCCGTGTTAAGTCCGAAAAATCGGCGTTTCTTGATCTGAACCGTTCGTTTTTCCTGCACAGGCTGAGGGCACTCGGAGTGAGATTCTGCGAGAAGCTGCAGCGTGTTCAGGACAATGCGACGTGGGCTGAGGAGTGGCAGCTGCAATGGACTCCCGAGGCTGAGATAGAGATAGTTGAAGCGTCGCTCAAGGGCGATACGGTCATGCAGGCGGCGGAAAATGAGCTGAATATGAAGCTTGCGGCGGCGCAGTCGGTCAGGAAGTCGGCGGAGATACTTAATGCATCGTTTGAATGCGGGCTGAGTGAATGTGTAAAAACTGCTGCTTATGCGGTGCAGAGGCAGGCAGCGGATTGTTCGTCAGCGGCGGACATCGGCTCGACTGTCGGAACGCTTTCATCTATTGTAAGATTCGGAAGCATAAGGCGGCTTTCAACTGAAAATATCGGTCCGCTGATGGAGAAGCTTTTTCTGAGATTCTGTCTTAGTCTGCCGTCTGCGGCTGTCTGCGACAGGGCTGCGGCGGAGGAACTTATCGGTGCGGTTTCGATGGTAAATGATGCTTGCCTTGCTCATGATCTTCTTGATAAGGAAAGGCTTATTGACGTACTTACGGGCATTTCCGATGATAATTTTGCAAATCCGCTGCTGTCTGGATATGCATGTGCTGTGCTGTCGGAAAGGGGAGAGATATCCTCGGAGAAGCTTTCGGAGCTTATAAGCAGGAGATTATCGCCCGGGTGTGCGGCTGACGGTGCGCTGTGGTTCGAGGGGTTTTCCAAGAAAAACAGGCGTGCGCTGATAAGCAGATTATCAATATGGGAGAAGCTTGCGGACTTTACTGCGGCACTTGACGATGAGGAATTCAAGCCTGTATTTGTATGTCTGCGGCGGACATTCTCCGAATTTTCGGCAGCGGAAAGATCCGACATTGCAGAAAATATCGGTGAGGTGCTCGGCATATCAAAGGAAGCGGCTGCGGAATATATAACGGCAAACATCACTGCCGAGGAAAAGCAGTCGCTGGACGAGCTTGACGATTTTGATTTCGGAGATATTTAAATGGAAAATAAGGAAATTCTGAAACGCTGGCGGCTTATCCTCGGCAGCGGGTGCGATGAGATGATAAATTCTCTCGGCGGTGCGGCGGAAATGTCGGCAGATGAGCTGCTTATGGATTCGGCACTTTCGCAGATCTACGGAAATGACAGCGGCGCAAATATGACGGGTACGGCTGGCAAAGGTGCCTCATCGCCGAAGCTTACAAAATGGCTGGGCGATCTGCGTTCGCTGTTTGCATCGGCGGAGATAAAAGTGATACAGAATGATGCGATAGAGCGAAAGGGTCTGAAGCAGCTGCTTTTTGAGCCTGAGATGCTGAATAGTCTGGAGCCTGACATTTCGACAGCATCGCTGCTGCTTATGCTTAAAGATCAGATACCTGCAAAGTCGAAGGATAATGCAAGGCAGTATATTGCTAAGATAGTTGAGGATATAAACCGCAGGCTGTCAGATGATATAAAGCGGTCGGTCACGGCGGCGATGAACAGGCGGGAACATTCGCCTATACCGTCAGCATCGGCACTGGATTACAAGCTTACGATCAGGAGAAATCTCAAAAATTATGATCCAGGGCTGAAAACGATACTGCCCGAGAAGTTCTATTTCTTTGAGAGAGTTTCCCGTTCGGCATCGAGGACGGTTATTCTGGATATTGACCAGAGCGGCTCGATGGGCGAATCTGCAATATATTCGTCTGTGATGGGCTGTATACTTGCGAGCATAAGCTCCGTGAAAACTCATGTTGTGGCGTTTGACACAGCTGTTACCGATCTGACGGAGATGTGTTCTGATCCCGTTGATCTTCTTTACGGCATACAGCTTGGCGGCGGTACGGACATAGAAAAATCGGTCGCTTACTGCATGGAGCTGATAACAGAGCCTGAGAAAACCACTATGTTTCTCGTGACCGATCTTTATGAGGGCGGGAACAGAAACGGTCTTATCCGCAGGCTGGGCGAGCTGAAAGAATCGGGTGTGAATGTGATAGTGCTGCTTGCGATATCTGACAGCGGAAAGCCTATGTTTGATGAGTCGATAGCGGAAAAGATCGCTGCATTTGATATCCCGTGCTTTGCCTGCCCGCCCGAAAAGCTGCCCGAGATGCTGGAGGCTGCGCTGAAAAAGCGTTCGCTGAGCGGGTTTGTTTCGGCAAAACATGGCTGAAAAAAGCCTTATAAATTTGCTTTGACGGCTGGGGCGAATTTGCAGGAATATTCTATTAATGACAAAACCCGTCTGAGAGATCTTTTCAGACGGGTTTTATTTATTGTGTATTACTGAGCTGTTTGCGGAGATGCTTTTGCTATCTTGCGATAAGCTGCCATAAAGTAGGCTATCTCAGCTGCTGCGGTTATTGCCCATGAGAATACATAGAGCAGGTAAAGAGAGCGGATAGTTCCGAAGTATGCGAATATAGTATACACCCATATTACCCTGAAAACGCAGGAGCCCATGATAACTATGATCGTTGGGGCTATGCTTTTGCCTATGCCGCGTGATGCAGCTATCGTGCAGTCCATGAATGCGCTGACTGCGTATGACCAGCCCATTATTGAGATACGCTGCATTCCCGCATCAACGACGGCAGGTTCGTTCGTGAAAAGCGAAAGGAACTGTCTGCCGAAGATAAGGAGAAGTCCGCCGAAAAATGCGCCTGCGGCAAAGGAATAGGACATACTTATAAAATAGCTTTTCAGTATGCGGTCGTTTCTTCCTGCGCCTCTGCATCGTCCGACAAAGCTTGCGCAGGCTGTATGGAACGCTGCCATTACATTATATATAACGGCGTCTGCGTTGGCGGCGGCTGAATTTCCCGATACCATTATAGCGTCGAAGTGATTTACGCCTGTCTGCACGAAAAGGTTTGCTATTGCGAATATTGCGTTCTGTATTCCCGAGGGTATGCCGAGAAGGAGAACGTCCGTGCAGGCATGCTTATCAAAATATTTCCGTGAAAAATAAAGCTTGCATGCGCCGCCTTTTATTATCAGGTGACGGACTATCAGCCCTGCCGAAAGGTATTGTGCGATAACGCTTGCGAGCGCAACTCCGTCAGCTGCCATTCCGCAGACGATAACGAAAAACAGGTTCAGGATAACGTTCAGTATTCCCGATATCGTGAGATAAAGAAGCGGCGTTTTTGTATCTCCGCCTGCACTCAGCACACCGCTGCCGAAGTTGTAGACTGCCATAGCGGGCATTCCGACTGAGTATATCCTGAGATACAAAACAGCGTCGTTTATAAGCTCGTCCTTGGTTTTCATTACGGTGAGCAGCGGCTTTGCAAGGAGAAAGCATACTATAAATATAATGATGCCCGTTATAAGACAGACTGTAAATGCGGAGTGTATAGTTTTGGATGTTCCTTCGCTGTCGCCTGCGCCGAGTCTGTGAGCTACGCGGACGTTTACGCCTGCGCCCATGCCGATGAGAAATCCCGTATAAAGCGTGACGAGGAGAGTTGTCGAACCGACTGCGCCCAGAGCTATGTAATCTGCAAATTTTCCCGCTATCGCAACATCACTGAGGTTGAAAAGCACTTCAAGTATCTGTGTGAGCATAAGAGGAATGCTGAAAAAAAGTATGTTTTTTGCAAGAGGTCCGTTTGCCATGTCAATAGTGTTTTTTTGTTTGGTCTGATCCATATTTTTCCCTGATCTCATTTATAAATTCATTGCAGAATGATGATATCACTTTTCAACCTAAATGTCAAGATGATTTGCATTTACACATTATTTATAGGATACGCAGCAGGCAAATTATCCGCAAAAATCAGATGACAAATAATCGATTAATAGGTGAAATTGACGAAACATTGCTTGACATGATAATATAAAAGTGGTATAATTACTGAGTAGTTTTATTTTTTATGAAGATATCTGTCACGGAATAATTAACATACAATGCGCTTTGGCGGAAAGGAACGGTGGATAGAATGAACTGTCCCAAATGCGGAGAATTAATGCCTGATAATGCAGTGAGCTGTCCGACATGCGGATTTGATATAGAAGAGCAGGAAAAGCTTTTTGCGCCTGATAAAAAAGAAAAGGGCGATGAAAAAAAGCCTGAAAAAAGCTCCTCCAAAAAGAAAAAAAGGCCGTCAGGCGATGAAAAGAAGCCTCGGCATATAAGAAGAAAAATCGCTCTCGGACTGTTTGCTGCAGCGATCATTGTGCTGTGCGTTGTATTTGCAGTCGCTCAGCTCAATGCCGGAAAGGGTTCCAGGATAGCTGCAAGAATATCCGATGAGGCTTTGGGACGCAGCATTGAGATCGCCGAAAGCAAGCTTAACATTACTTTGTCCGAACAGTCGAGGTTTGATTATCTTGCGAAGGTCGAGCCTTATAACTATATAATCGAGGACGAGAATAACGTCAGGGTCTGCGGAATAACTCTTCCCGGCTGGGCATCTCTCGTAACTACAAATGCGGGCGGAAAGATCAGCAAGGTAACATATTACGATTTTTCCGTTCTTCAGTCAGACTGGAAGGGAAAGAAGCTCCCCTCGGATATTGACTCTGCTTCCATACAGTATGGTATGAACGTTTCCGATGCTGAGAAGATCATCGGCTTCAAACCGTATTCCATCACAAGAACGGTTGACGACATGACTATATATAATTACAGATACTATTATGTAGATCCCGAAACGGGAAATGACAAGGCATACAGCTTTGAGGTTGATGTCGATCTTGAGGGACGAGTGAAGAGCCTCACTCACAAGGAGATCAATTTCATGAATTTTATTCTGACCTGCTGATTATAAAATACATTGAATTATGGGAATCTCGTGCCGCAAAACCGCAATTCTGATGTTTTTTATTATAAATGATAAGGATGTGCATTGATGAAGGGTATTTATTCGCCTGTTATTGACATAAGGCGCAAGGTATTTACCGAAGTCGCAAGACTTGCTTATGAGGGCGGGGACTATTCCCGTGTTGACGAACTTCCGTATAAGATATATCCCGGAGACGGCGACGGATACAGGGATTCCATATTCCTCGAAAGAGCGGTAGTTGGCGAGAGAATACGCCTTGCTATGGGACTTCCTCTGCGCACGATGGATAAGTGTTCAATGGTATCAGATGGTGTTGATGAAAGTGCGGTAGCAGAAAAGTATTATGATCCGCCGCTTGTAAATATCATCAAGTTTGCGTGCCATGCATGTCCCGAAACGCATTATCACGTAACCGACTGCTGTCAGGGCTGCTTTGCAAATCCCTGCAAGGAAGTGTGTCCAAAGAAAGCTATATCCATAAAAGAGGGACGTTCAGTCATTGACCGCACAAAATGCATAAGCTGCGGAAAGTGCAAGGAAGTATGTCCTTACGGTGCTATATTGAAGCTTGTACGTCCATGCGCATCTGCGTGCGGAATGGACGCAATATCCAGCGATGCACACGGCAGAGCGCAGATAGATCAGGATAAGTGTGTTTCCTGCGGAATGTGCATAGTAAACTGTCCTTTCGGCGCAATATCTGACAAGGGACAGATATTCCAGCTTATACATTCGATCAAACAGGGCGATGAAGTCATCGCAGTCATAGCACCTGCATTTCTGGGGCAGTTCGGTCCGTCCGCAACACCCGGAAAGCTTACGGCTGCAATGAAAATGCTCGGATTTTCTTCGGTTGCGGAGGTAGCGGTCGGAGCGGATCTTTGTACAATTGAAGAAGCAAGGGATTTCCTTGAAAATGTTCCGAAAAATCAGCCGTTTATGGCAACATCGTGCTGTCCTTCATGGTCTGTAATGGCGAAAAAGCTGTTTCCGGATCTTGCACCGTATATCTCAATGGCACTGACACCGATGGTTCTGACTGCACGTCTTCAGAAAAAGGAGCATCCCGGCTGTAAGGTCGCATTTATCGGACCATGCTCGGCAAAAAAGCTTGAGGCAAGCAGAAGAACGATCCGAAGTGACGTTGATTTCGTGCTGACATTTGAGGAACTCATGGGAATGTTCGAAGCAAAGAATGTTGATTTTGCATCAATACCCGATGATACACCATTCAGCGAGGGCACAGCCGCAGGACGCGGATTTGCTGTTTCGGGAGGAGTTGCACAGGCGGTTGCGGATGCAATAAAGGTCATTGATCCCGAAAGAGAGATAAACATCACATCGGCACAGGGACTTAGTGAATGCCGTAAAATGCTTATGATGGCTAAGGCCGGAAAGTACAACGGATATCTGCTGGAAGGCATGGCGTGTCCCGGCGGCTGCGTTGGCGGAGCAGGAACACTTCAGATGCTCAATAAAGCAACGGTCAGCATAACGAAGTATAAAAATGAAGCGGAGAAGAAGAATGCTACCGAATCGGAGTATAAGGAGAATCTGGATCTGCTTGATTAAGTGATCTGCGTGTACATACGTTGGAATTTTGATTTTTGCTTGATGGGAGAACTGCTTTTGCGGTTCTCCTTTTTTATATTCAGGTGAATAGTGAATAGTGGTCAGTGGATAGTGAATAGTGGATAGTGAATAGTGGATAGTGGATAGTGAATAGTGGATAGTGAATAGTGGATAGTGAACAGCGAAGCTTCGGCGGTTATCACTTGGTGCATTTCAAGCGCACAGCACCGCCAAACCC
>USNJ01000009.1 GCA_900556055.1 uncultured Ruminococcus sp. | reverse complement strand
TTGAAAAGGCTGGCGAACTTTTTAGTTTCTGGTGCGGGTCTGTGGCTGCTGTTCACCTGAACATAAAAAGCAAAAGGCGAACCGCAAAAGCAGTGCGCTCCACAAACAAAACGCTAAAGTCCCCTTTGCGCGGACGCTTGACTATATCCCTAAACAATAGTAAGGCGACGGTTTACCGCGCCGTATCGCGAAAAACCCGTGGGGGTGTCCCCACCGTATCGCGAAAAAACAGTGCGGACGCCGCACCCCGCAGATTGTAAATTTTTTTTAAGGGTATTGAAATTCCTACTAAACAGGTGTATAATATAGACAATATCGGAAATGATATATCTTGTATTTCCCCGAAAGGAATGATAAACATGGAAAAAAAATTCGTCTATGCGGATAACTCCGCTACGACTAAAATATCCGCCCCCGTTCTGGACGCTATGATGCCATACCTCACAGAACAGTTCGGAAACCCCTCTTCTATATATAAACTCGGACGAGATGCTAAACGTGCTGTCGAAACCGCAAGAGAATCCTGCGCCGCTTCCCTCGGCTGCGAACCATCCGAGATATATTTCACAAGCGGCGGCTCGGAGTCGGATAACTGGGCTATCCTCGGCACGGCTCATAAGCTCGCAGCAAAAGGTAAAAAACATATCATCACGACAGCTGTTGAACATCATGCAGTCCTCCATACCTGCGCCGTACTCGAAAAAGAAGGCTTTGAAGTGACCTATCTCCCCGTTGACAGGGAGGGTAATATCTCCCTTGAACAGCTCGAAAAGGCTGTCCGTGACGATACCGCACTCGTTACCGTGATGTACGCAAATAACGAGATCGGCACGATAAACCCTATCCCCGAAATAGGCGGGATATGCAGGAAAAAAGGCGTTCTCTTCCACACAGATGCCGTTCAGGCTGTCGGAAATGTCCCCATAAACGTCAAAGAACAGAATATAGATATGATGTCTCTTTCCGGACATAAAATTCATGCGCAGAAGGGCATAGGCATATTGTATATTAAGAAGGGGATAAATCTCCCGAACCTTATAAACGGCGGCGGTCAGGAGCGTTCAAAGCGTGCAGGCACAGAAAACACTCCTGCAATAGTCGGTCTTGCAAAGGCTCTTGAGATCGCTGTTTCCGACATTCCCGGCAAGCAGGCAAGAGTAACGCCCAAAAGAGACAGACTGATAAGCGAGCTTACAAAGATCGAACGTGCTCACCTGAACGGCACTGTGAAAAACCGCCTCTGCGGAAATGTCAATATCTCATTCGAGGGCGTTGAGGGCGAGTCGCTCCTGCTTTCGCTGGATATGCAGGGAATATGCGCTTCCAGCGGATCGGCGTGTACTTCGGGATCGCTCGATCCGTCACACGTTCTGCTGGCGATCGGTCTGCCGCATGAGATAGCTCACGGTTCGCTGAGACTTTCGATATCCGACGAAACCACCGATGAAGATGTTGATTATATCCTGAGCGTTATCCCGCCCGTTATCGAAAGATTAAGAGGAATGTCACCGCTCTGGGAACGCATCAAGGCTGATGAAAAGAAAGGAAACTGACTATGTTATACAGTGAAAAAGTAATGGACCATTTCGCAAATCCGAGAAATGTCGGCGAGATAGAAAACGCTGACGGCGTGGGCGAGGTAGGAAACGCAAAGTGCGGCGATATCATGAAGATGTACCTGAAGATAGATAACGGCGTTATCACCGATGTTAAGTTCAAGACCTTCGGCTGCGGCGCTGCGATAGCAACATCTTCCATAGCTACCGAGATGGTCAAAGGCAAAACTATTGAGGACGCACTGAAGCTGACAAACAAGGCAGTAGTTGAGGCTCTGGACGGTCTGCCGCCCGTAAAGCTCCACTGCTCTGTCCTTGCGGAACAGGCAATGAAAGCCGCTATTTCCGATTATTACAGCAGACAGGGCATCGACCCGCTGCCGATAGTCGGCGAGATAGGCGAGTGCGAAAGCTGCCACTGATGAATATGACCGTAAAAAACAAGCCGTCCATTGGAAAATGGACGGCTTCAATTGTTATAAAAGATAATTACGGCACATCAAATTCGCAGCTGACAGTCTCTCCGTTAAAAACTCCGTTTGTGTCAATAACGGTTATACGATAATGCCCGCTTTCAAGGGGGGTTGCAAAATCGCTGTCACTGATTGAAAATTGCAGAGTAGGCGGTTCTTTTCCTATAATCGTTCCCAAAAGTGAATTCTCAAGGATAACATCGGGAACAAACAGCGGAACATTCACCCACTCACCGTTTTCGAGTCTTTCGGCTATGAAGTCTCTGACAGCATTTACGGGAGCATCACCGTCAAGACACTCAATATAAAAACTCCAGAATTCGGGATCGGCACTGTAATTCCCCAAATACATATAAAAGCTTCCTTTGAAGTTCTCGGGAGCAGCCCTTGAAAAAGTTGTTTCAATCATGATATCTTCACTGTTCAAAGTAACCTCTGTAATTGGATCGCTGACGGTTGTATCGGTATATGTATTTTCCTCAGATGTTTCCGTATAGCTTTCTTTGGTGACTGCTTCGCTCTGCGCCTCGGCAGATGTTTCGGGAGATGTTTCAGTCACTGATCCCGGGGTTGTTGTTTCTTGGATAGATGAAATTGTCTCCGACGATACAGCTGATACCGGTGTGTCCGAAACATCGGCTGCATTTGTATCAGCCCCTGCCGAACATGAGCAAAGAAACATACACAGCGATAAAATAACCAATGATCGGAATCTCATTTATAGCATAACCTCCCATATATTTATAAAAAGATTATACTATATTTTCCCGACATAATCCGCCTATGACGGTTATGCATTTGTAAACAGTTCAAGAATCCGGGTTCACAAAAAATACGGCTGACGGCGATAGCTATCTTTATAAACATAAAAAATCCCCATAAGTACGTTTTGTTATTTATATGTGAAACGATGATTTACAACGCAGAAAAGTGACAAACCGAAAACCTTTGCGCATGAATTTATTTGTGCATAAAATGTCTTGACATTGACCGCCTTTCGGGATAAAATAATCTAAGCTTTGATTGAATTTTTTTGTCGGTCAGGAGGCTTTTTATGACAAGAGATATGACCGAGGGAAAGCCCCTCACACTTATACTTCAGTTCTGTATCCCAATGCTGATAGGAAACCTCTTTCAGCAGTTTTATAATATGGTGGACAGCATGATAGTCGGCAAATTCGTAGGCGTTGACGCTCTTGCGGCTGTCGGCTCGACGGGTGCTGTAAACTTCCTTGTTATCGGATTTGTTACGGGCTGTGCCAGCGGATTTGCGATACCCGTTGCCCAGCGGTTCGGCGCAGGCGATTATTCGGCGATGAGAAAGCACACCGCAAACGCTTTCTATCTCTCGGTGATAATAACCGTCGTGATGACAACGCTCACCATGATATTCACGAGAGATATGCTCGTGCTGACAAAAACTCCCGATGATATCATAGATTACGCATATGACTACATAATCATAATCTTCGGCGGAATAGCTGTAACTATGCTTTACAACATTCTTGCGTCTATCCTCCGTGCATTGGGCGACAGCCGCACTCCGCTCATATTCCTTGCGATAGCCTCGCTTCTGAATGTCGCACTGGACTTCCTGTTCGTTGTCGGCTTAAAGATGGAATGTGCGGGCGCAGGCTGGGCGACAGTCATAGCGCAGGCTGTTTCTGCGGTGCTATGCCTGATCTACATGAAAAGGAAATATCCGATACTGACATTTGCAAAGTCGGAGCTGAAGCCCGAAGGTCAGTGCTGCGGAACGCTCCTGAAAATAGGTCTGCCGATGGCCTTTCAGTTCTCCATAACCGCTATCGGATCGATAATCCTCCAGACCGCCGTAAATTCGCTCGGCTCGGGAATCGTTGCGGCTGTTACGGCGGCAAATAAGATACAGATGATAGCAATGCAGCCGATGGAAACGATGGGCGTAACTCTTGCTACTTACGGCGGACAGAACCTCGGCGCAGGCAAGATACCGAGAATAAAGCAGGGCATAAGGGAAAGCACCATTGTAACGCTTATTTACAGTGCTGCCGCATTTGCCGCAGTCGCACTGCTCGGACAGTATATAGCCCTCCTTTTCATCGATGCGGATCAGACCGCTATCCTCGGCGACGTAAAGACCTTCCTCCGCATTAACGGAATGTTCTACCCCGTGCTTGCGATACTTTTTATCCTGAGAAATTCGCTCCAGGGACTTGGCTACAGCCTCCTGCCGATGATGGCGGGCGTGTGCGAGCTTGCCGCAAGAACGGCAGTTGCATTCCTCCTTGTCGGACATTTCGGATATATGGCGATATGCATAGCAAGCCCGACAGCGTGGATAGCCGCAGTTATCCTCCTCTGCCTGACATATTTCTCGAAAATGAAGAAGCTCTATTTCGATTACAACGCAAACCGGCAGAGCGTTTCCGCATAAATAATAATTAAAAGGGACTGTTTCTGAAGCAGTCCCTTTTTTTATCTGCGGTCGATGTTCACTTGAAAATAAAAAAGGAGAACCGCAAAAGCAGTTCTCCCATCAAACAAAAATCAAAAGTACCAACGCGCGGACGCTTGGTTTATTCACTCCACAATAGTAAGGCGACGGTTTACCGCGCCGTACTGCGGAATACCGGCGGGGGTTCCCCGCCCGCCGCCTGAATTTATCAGTACATTCCGCCCATGCCGCCTGCAGGCATTGCAGGTGCAGGATTTTCTTCCTTGATGTCTGCTACAAGGCTCTCTGTTGTAAGAACCATTGCTGCAACAGATGCTGCATTCTGAAGTGCGGAACGTGTTACCTTTGTAGGATCTACGATTCCTGCAGGGATCATATCTACATATGTTTCATTATATGCATCAAAGCCGTAGCCCTGCTTTCTTGAACGTCTGATCTTGTCGATGATTACAGATCCCTCAAGACCTGCGTTTGCTGCGATCTGACGTACAGGCTCTTCAAGTGCCTTCAGTACGATCTGCGCACCTGTCTTTTCATCGCCTGCCAGCGAAGGAATAAGCTTCTCAACTGCGGGGATCGCATTGATAAATGCTGTTCCGCCGCCTGCTACGATGCCTTCCTCTACTGCTGCCTTTGTTGCTGCCAGTGCATCTTCGATACGGAGCTTCTTCTCCTTCATCTCAACCTCTGTTGCTGCACCGACCTTGATAACTGCTACGCCGCCTGCCATCTTTGCAAGTCTTTCCTGGAGCTTCTCCTTGTCGAAGTCGGATGTGGAGGACTCGATAGCGGAACGGATCTGCTGTACTCTTGCTTTGATATCTTCCTTGCTGCCTGCGCCGTCAACGATAATGGTGTTTTCCTTTGTTACCTTTACCTGCTTTGCACGGCCGAGCTGCTGCATTGTTGTATCCTTCAGCTCAAGTCCGATCTCCTCGGAGATCACCTGACCGCCTGTAAGAATAGCGATATCCTGGAGCATTTCCTTTCTTCTGTCGCCGAATCCGGGAGCCTTTACAGCAACTACTGTGAATGTTCCTCTCAGCTTGTTCAGGATAAGTGTGGAAAGTGCCTCGCCCTCTACGTCCTCAGCGATGATAACGAGCTTCTTGCCGCTCTTTACGATCTCTTCAAGGATCGGGAGGATTTCCTGGATATTTGCGATCTTCTTATCTGTGATAAGGAGGTATGCATCATCAAGAACTGCTTCCATCTTGTCGGTATCTGTTACCATGTAAGGTGAAATGTAGCCTCTGTCAAACTGCATGCCCTCTACTACCTCGGAATATGTTTCAGCTGTCTTGGATTCCTCGATAGTGATAACGCCGTCTGCGGATACCTTTTCCATAGCGTCTGCGATCAGCTTGCCGACTTCCTCGAAGGAAGATGAGTTAGCTGCAACGCTTGCGATATCATCATGGCCTGCAACCTTTGTGGAGTTTGCAACGATGTAGCTTACAGCTGCGTCAACAGCCTTGGACATACCCTTCTTGACGATCATCGGATTAGCACCTGCTGCGATGTTCTTCATGCCCTCTCTGATAAGAGCCTGTGCGAGCAGTGTAGCTGTTGTTGTGCCGTCGCCTGCTGCATCGTTTGTCTTTGTGGCAACATCCTTAACGAGCTGTGCGCCCATGTTCTCGAATGCGTCATCAAGCTCGATCTCCTTGGCAATGGTAACACCATCGTTTGTGATAAGGGGAGCGCCGAACTTCTTGTCGAGAACTACGTTTCTGCCCTTAGGTCCGAGTGTGATCTTAACTGTATTGGCAAGCTTGTCGATACCTGCCTGGAGAGCCTTTCTTGCTTCTTCGCCGTAAATAATATCCTTAGCCATAATAAATTCTTCCTTTCCGATCTATACTATAAATGTGGGGATCATTCAACAACAGCCAGAATATCGGACTGCTTGAGGATAGTGTACTCCTCGCCGTCGAGCTTAACTTCTGTGCCTGCATATTTGCTGATAAGCACCTTCTGACCGACCTTGACATACATCTTGACTTCGTTTCCGTCGATCATGCCGCCCTTGCCGACTGCAACGATCTCTGCGATAACGGGCTTTTCCTTTGCTGCGCCCGAGAGGATGATGCCGCCCTTGGTGGTTTCCTCAGCTTCAGTCATTTTGATAACAACTCTGTCTGCGAGTGGTTTGATAGTCATATTGAACTCCTCCTTGCGAATTTTTCCTTTTAAATAATGTCTGACAGAACCTTTCGGTTTATCAAATGCATTTGCAATGTGCTAGCACTCTTTATCTTCGAGTGCTAATATATATTTTAGCGCATTGTACGGAAAAATCAAGTCTTTTTATAAGATTGCGGAAATATTTGTATACATGCACAAATACGCGCTTTAAAGCATTAGCAATTACTATAATATATGCACAAAAATCAAACGTTTTCGCTCCCGAAAGATTAATAATTTTTAAGCGTTTTCTTTCGTAAAAATCGTTATAATATGAAATTTACAATCACTTAACAATTTACTAACCTTATATACAATAATATTTTTGCAAAAGCGTTATAATATAAATGAACAGAATTGAACGCAGAGTTTATTATTTTCATTGCGTTCGGAATATGTAAAATAATTTTTATTTACTCTTGATCAGGACAACTTACTGCATTCCCTCCGGCGGGATGCATATGTAACATTAAAGAGTAGGGAAGGAAGTTGCTTATGTCACTCGGAAAAGTTCTCGTTGTTGATGATGACAACAATATCTGCGAACTCTTAAAGCTTTATCTCGAAAAGGACGGTTACGGAGTCATTATTTCTCACGATGGCGACGAGGCTGTTGTAAAATTCAATGCACTGAAGCCTGATGTTGTTCTTCTTGACATCATGCTGCCCGGTCTGGACGGCTGGCAGGTTTGCCGTGAGATCAGAAAGAAGTCAAATGTGCCGATCATTATGATCACTGCAAAGAGCGAAACCTTTGATAAGGTGCTCGGTCTGGAGCTTGGTGCTGACGACTACGTTGTAAAGCCTTTTGATACAAAGGAAGTTATCGCAAGAATAAAGGCTGTTTCCAGAAGAATAGGTCAGGCTTCCGCTGAGACCGAGATCAAGGAAGTAAAGTATGATAAGCTCGTTGTCAATATGACAAGATATGAGCTGAGAGTAAACGGCAAGGTTCAGGATACACCTCCCAAGGAGCTTGAGCTGCTGTTCTATCTTGCTTCCAATCCTAACAGAGTTTATACAAGAGATCAGCTTCTTGATGAGGTATGGGGCTTCGAGTATTACGGAGATTCACGTACTATCGACGTTCACATCAAGCGTCTGAGAGAAAAGCTTGAGGGCGTTTCCGACAAGTGGGCGCTCAAGACTGTATGGGGCGTAGGATACAAGTTCGAAGCTGAGGAAGAAAATGCATAAAAGCATTTTCAGAAGCATTTTCAGTTTATGTGCAGCTGTCGTTGTTTCGGCGATACTTATAATCGGTTCATCGCTGCTGCTTGTCGCAAAGGAAAAATATAAATTGATCGTAAGGTCGGAGATCACAAGATCCTCAGCCGAAGCGGTCACTGAGCTCAAGCTGTCCTATCTGAACGAGGGACAGCTTGTGTTGAATTCTGTGAAAAATATACTGAAAAGGCTTTCTTCAATATCAAATATAACATATACTCTTGCCGACAGCAGCGGAAACGTCATATTATGTACAGACACGGACGAACACTGCAGGCACGCAGGCACGGTATATCCCGAATCGGTCATACGGCAGGCGAAGGACAGCGGGACCTATTACGAGTTCGGCGATTTTGGCGGATATGACAATGTATCGGGATTTACAAACATCAGCAAGGTCGCAGCAGGCGGTGAGACATTCTATCTTATCGCATCGGAGGATACTTCGGAGCTGACGGATTACCTTTATTCGCTGATGCTGACCTTCGTGGTCGTCTCTGCTGTTATAATAGTGATCGTTTTCCCGATAGTATATCTGTCAGTCAAGCGGCTGACAAGCCCCATAAAAGATATGACTATCGCGGCGAAGCGCTTCGGTGAGGGCGATTTCTCAAAGAAGGTCGCTGTTTCCGAGGATAATGAGCTTGGCTATCTCGCAAATACGCTCAATGAGATGGCATCGTCCCTTGAAGTCATCGAGGAAACGAGAAAGAGCTTCGTTTCCAACGTATCGCATGAGCTGAAAACGCCTATGACATCCATCGGCGGCTTCGTTGACGGCATACTGGACGGAACTATCCCCGAAAACAGACGAAGATATTACCTTCAGATCGTTTCCGATGAGGTAAAGCGTCTTGCAAGACTGGTGCGTTCGATGCTCAATATCGCAAAGTACGAAACCGGCGAGATCGCAATGAACACCGAGAATTTCGATATAGTTCCGCTTGCCATCAAGACAGTGCTGCTGTTTGAAAAGCGCATTGAGGATAAGAATGTCGAAGTGATAGGTCTTGACGCAGGACGTTTCTATGTCAATGCCGACATTGACCTTATCCAGCAGGTAATATACAATCTTGTCGAAAATGCCGTGAAATTCGTAAACAACGGCGGATATATAAAGTTCTCCTTCTCAACGGAAAAGAATAAAACGCTGGTCAGCATAAGAAACAGCGGCGAGGGACTCACAAGCGATGAGCTGCCGCAGGTATTCGACAGATTTTATAAGACGGACGAGTCAAGAGGAAAGGACAAAACAGGCGTGGGTCTGGGACTTTCCATTGTCCGCTCGATCGTAAAGCTCCATGACGGAACTATCACCGTCAAGAGCGCACTTAATGAATATGTAGAGTTCATCTTCTCGCTGAATACGGGCGAAGCACCCGCCAAAAAGGAGAGACCTCAGCAGTGATAAAAGCCGCAGATGCATAGTCTGCGGCTTTTTTGCGCTCATTTTTTCAGAAGCTCATTTCGTATGTACCGGAACGCAGCGTCCTCGCCCTCGTCCTTCACCATCGTTAGCAGACGGCAGAGAAGCTCGGAGGTCTCGGGGTGAAGGGGACACTTATCCTTTGATTTCATATAATAATCGTATGCGTCGGAATTTCGGTAGTTTTTCTTGTGATATACCCTGCACGCCGCCAGACGGTCGCAGAACATCTCAACTACATATTTCACGGGCATTTTTATTCCGCCGTATGGACCGCCGTTAATGCCGTAATCCGTCCAGTATTCGGGGTGATGCTTGTTCCGCCCCTTGTGATGGAGCCATGCCGCACTGTATCCCTTGTCGGCACGTTCGCCGCTGTGAGGGCTTTTCGTGCCTGTGAAATACTTAACGCCGTTTATGAATTCAACAGGGGAATACTTTGAAAGATCGTGCGTTATCCCCTGAAAATACAGCCCCGCACGGAAACAGTACCGCCTGACGATACGCCTGTGCGTCATTACCGTCCTGAGATGCCCGATAAGCTTCATAATATTCCTCCGCTCTTTTCTTATTCTATGTTACAGTATACAGCCGAAATATAGAAATTTAATAAATATTTGCTGAATATAATTGGCTTGCTGTACCGCACGGGCTATGTTTTTATGCTAAATACAGGGGCTTGTTTTTGTGGATAACGCTAAATTTGAACATAAATAAAAGTTTTTTCGATTATTTATTGCAACCGATAGAAAAATGTGGTATAATAACTTTGTTTACGGGCGGGCTGTGCATATTCCGTCCCAAAAAAATCATCGGTAAAAGAGGGTAAGAAAATGTTTGGTTACAAAGAGACAATGAAGGTTTCAATAGTGGAATTTGCCGCTGTTGTCCTTCTGAACATTATTATTGCTGCCGTTTCCGGGGTGGGCGGAGCAGGTATCGGTGCTGCCGCAGCCTGTGCAGCGGCTGTCCTTGCTGTTTTCATCATCTATAAGGCAGTGAAAAATGAAGAGCTTGCGTCAAGGATAACCTTTATCCTGATGATAATTACTGAGTTTGTAAGCTGCTTTGCGGCTCAGACGCTGGATATGCTCCCGTTTCTCTACATAGGTGCGGCTGTCCTTGTGGGACTTTTCGTCAGAAAGCAGCTCAATATCGAATTCTGGATCGAATCCTCCGTGATGCTGGTCGTAGGTCTTATAATCTCGTTTGCAGGAGATGATGAGAGCTTCAATGCAGTATCGGGCATCGCAAACATCGTTATCTATCAGGTCATCAACCTGACTATGTATATGCTGACGGGAAGCGGAGAAAAGTTCCGCAAGAACCTTGAGGAAAAGACAAACGAAGCTATCGAGGCAAACGAGAGCAAGTCGAACTTCCTCGCAAATATGTCCCACGAGATCAGAACTCCTATGAACGCTATCTGCGGAATGGCTGACCTCCTCCTCCAGACCGATATCTCCGAGGAGACAGAGGAATATGTCATGACCATCAAGAATTCCTCGGAAAATCTGCTGAATATCATCAACGATATCCTCGATTTCTCCAAGGTCGAATCGGGCAAGATGGAGATAATCCCCGCCGAGTATCAGTTCACATCTGTTATGTATGACGTTATGAACGTTATCCAGGTGCGTCTGAAGAGCAGAGTCGAGCTTATCATGGACGTTGATCCGAACGTTCCGACAGGTCTTGTCGGCGATGAAATGAGATTCAGACAGATTCTTATCAATATCCTCAACAATGCAGTTAAATTCACCGAGAAGGGTTCCATCACGCTGAGCGTAAGGTGGGAGCCTAAGGACAACAATACAGGCGTTCTGAACGTTTCCGTTGCCGATACAGGCATAGGCATAAAGCCCGAGGATATGGATAAGCTCTTTACCGAATTCTCGCAGGCTGATACAAAGAGAAACAGAAATATCGAAGGCACAGGACTTGGTCTTGCTATCTGCAAGAAGCTCCTTGACCTTATGAACGGTTCCATCACATTCGAGAGCGTTTACGGAAAGGGAAGCACATTTAAATTCACACTTCCGCAGGGCATCTCAAACCCCGCTCCGAGCAATTTCGACAAATCCGCCGACCTTCACGCAAGACTTCAGGTCAAGAGGGGCGTTCCCTTTACTGCGCCTGAGGCCAAGGTGCTTATCGTTGATGATAACCAGGTAAATATCCGTGTTGCAGAGGGCATGATGAAGCCTTACAACATGAGCGTCGTTTCCGTAACAAGCGGTCAGGAGGCTATCAACCTTATCAAGAAGGGCGAACGCTACGATATCATTCTCATGGATCACATGATGCCTCAGATGGACGGCGTTGAAGCTACTCAGATAATCCGTTCGCTTGACGGCGATTATCCCAAGAAGGTGCCTATCATTGCGCTGACGGCTAATGCTATCAAGGGTGTTGAGGATCTTTTCTATGAGAACGGAATGAACGATTTCCTTTCAAAGCCTGTCGATCTCAAAAAGCTTGAGAAGGTGCTGAGAAAGTGGATCCCCAGACACAAGCAGATCAAGGCTGCCGCAGTCGAGGATCAGACCATGGAGCATACACAGACAACCCAGGTCCCCTTCGTAAAGCTGCTTGACAGACTTAAGGGCATCAACGTTGTTTCGGGACTTGCAAACTGCATTGGCAATGAGGACGTTTATATCGACGTTCTGAGGGTATTCATCAACAGTGCAAATATAGATTCCATTCAGTCCTGCTTCGATAATGAGGACTGGAAGGACTACACCATTGAAGTCCACGGCGCAAAGAGCGCAGCAAGGAACATCGGCGCAACCGAGCTTTCCGAGCTTGCGTTTGCTCTTGAAGTAGCAGGAAAGAGCGGAGATATCCAGGCTATCAAGGATAAGACCGCACCGTTCCTCGACAACTACCGCTCCGTTATCGAAACTATCAAGAAGGCATTTGAAGATACAGGATTGTCTTACGACATCGACTGATAGCTTGAATTCAGGGGGACAGCTCAATACCGATCTGCGAGGTTCGGTAGGGCGCTGTCCCTTATTATTTTCTAAGGAATGGTTGTAAATGAAAAACAAAAAGCATCTGAAAAAGCTGTTTAAGATCATATTCGGACGGTCTATGATCTATATCCTGATGATGGTGCTCCAGGTGTTCTATATATTCCTGGCTTTTGAGAAGCTGAAGAATTATACGGGATATATCCTGATACTTTTCAGCATGCTCAGCGCAGTTCTTGTTATTTATATCATCAACAGAAAGGGAAATCCCGCCTTCAAGCTCGTTTGGATGATACCTATACTCGTCTTCCCCGTATTCGGTGCGCTGATATATCTCTGGTCAAGGCTTCAGCTCGGCACAAATATTATCAGAAAGCGGCACATAGACATATGCGACAGGACATCGGCGGAATTTCTGACGCAGGACAAGGGCGTTCTCGATGAACTGGAGGAGATCGATCCGCTGACCGCTTCGACTGTCAAGTATATGTCGAATTACGGCGGATATCCTATCTATAAGAACACAAGGGTGACCTATTTCCCGCAGGGCGAGGATAAATTCGCTGAGCTTCTCATTCAGCTTGACAAGGCGGAGAAGTTCATCTTCATGGAATATTTCATCATCGAAGAGGGCGAGATGTGGGGCGCAGTCCTGGATATATTGAAGAAAAAGGCGGCTGAGGGCGTAGAAGTCAGAGTCATGTATGACGGAATGTGCTCGGTCGTGCTGCTGCCATACGGATATCCCAAGCAGCTCGAAAAGTTCGGGATAAAGTGCAAGATGTTCGCGCCCGTTATCCCAGTGCTGACGACTTCGCAGAACAACCGTGACCACCGAAAGATAGTTTCGATCGACGGAAAGGTCGCATTCACGGGCGGCGTAAATCTCTCTGATGAGTATATAAACCGCAAGGTCCTCTACGGTCACTGGAAGGACACGGCAGTCATGCTGGAGGGCGATGCCGCAAAAAGCATGACGATGATGTTTTTGCAGATGTGGAATATCACCGAGAAAACGGAGGATATCTATGCGGATTATATCCCCGATATTCCCGAAATACCCGATGCTGACGGCTATGTGATGCCATATGCGGACAGCCCGCTTGACGGAATGAATGTCGGTGAGCAGGTCTATCTTGATATCCTGAACACAGCCGAGAGATATGTTCACATCATGACTCCCTACCTTATCCTTGACAATGAGATGATAACCGCACTCACCCATGCTGCGATGCGCGGCATAGACGTGAAGCTTATACTTCCGCATATCCCCGACAAAAAGTATGCGTATCTGCTTGCACGCAGCCATTATAAGGAGCTTATAGAGGGCGGAGTCAAGATATTCGAGTATGAGCCGGGCTTTGTTCATGCGAAGGTCTTTGTTTCGGACGACAGAAAAGCGGTCGTAGGCTCCATCAATCTCGATTTCCGCAGCCTTTATCTGCATTTTGAATGTGCCGCTTTTATGTACAAATGCAGCGAGATCGCCGCAATAGAGGGCGATTACCGCAAAACGCTGAAAAAATGCATACGGATCGACATGGAGAATATCAGAAAATATCCCATCGGCAAAAAGCTGCTCGGAAGCTGTCTAAGGCTTATCGCACCGCTTATGTGATGTTGACATAACCCGAGAAAAGTGCTATACTATGATATGCATTGCGAAAAGGCTGATTATCCAATCGGCTTTTTCCTGTTTAAATGACTTTTGACCTTTCAGGAGTGTGATCGGTTTTGAATATAATTATTGTCGGCTGCGGAAAGGTCGGCGAGGAGCTTGCGGGAAGGCTCAATGACGAGGGCGATAACATCACGGTCATAGATATAGACCCCGCAAAGGTGAACGATGTCACTGCCCGCCTTGACGTGCTGGGAGTGACGGGAAACGGCGCAACGCATCTTGTCCAGCAGGAGGCAGGCATCAGGGACGCTGACCTTCTTATCGCTGTTACAGGCTCTGATGAGCTTAATCTGCTTTGCTGCCTTATCGCCAAGAAGGAAGGTAACTGCCAGACTATCGCAAGAGTAAGAGATCCCCAGTACAGCACGGAAGCACCGTATCTGAAGGAAGAACTCGGACTTGCTATGGTAATAAATCCCGAATTTGCGGCGGCGGCGGAGATAGCACGAGTGCTGAGATTTCCGTCTGCGATAAAAATAGATACATTTGCCAAGGGCAAGGTAGATCTGATGAAGTTCCGTCTGCCCGAAAACTGTGTGCTTTCGGGACTGTCAGTAAAGGAGATCGTAACAAAGCTGAAGTGCGATGTCCTCGTATGCACGGTCGAAAGAGGGGATAATGCATTTATCCCGAACGGTGATTTCGTGTTCGGCGAGAAGGACGTTATCTCGATCATCGCATCGCCCGCAAATGCAAATACATTTTTCAGAAAAATAGATTATAAGATAAATCAGGTCAAGGACTGCATGATAGTCGGCGGCGGAGAGATAGCTTACTATCTCTGCAAAATGCTGAAAAAGACGGGCATCTCCCTGAAGGTCATAGAGAAAGACCCGAAGCGGTGCGAGGTGCTGTGTACCGCACTGCCCGATGTCACCGTTATCTGCGGAGATGCAGCCGATCAGCAGATACTGCTTGAAGAGGGGCTTGAAAATGCAAATTCGTTTGCCGCCCTCACAAATTTCGACGAGGAAAACATCATGCTGTCCCTTTTCGCAAGGACAAAGGGCTGCAAAAAGCTCGTAACGAAGATAAATATGATCGACTTTTTTGATGTTATAAAGCAGCTCGATCTCGATTCGATAATCTATCCCAAAAGCATAACCTCGGAGCTTATCGTAAGCTATGTCCGTGCGATGAAAAACACCATCGGAAGCAATGTGCAGACGGTGTACAGCATCATAAAGGGCAAGGCAGAGGCAGCGGAGTTCATCATCAGGGATAAATCCCCCGTGCTGGGAAAGCCGCTTATGGAGCTGAAATTCAAGCCGAATGTCCTCGTTGCCGTTATCCTCAGAGGAAACAAGGTCATAATCCCCAGAGGCAGCGACGTGATAGAGAAAAACGATTCGGTCATAGTCGTTTCAACGCTTCAGCCGCATGATATCTCCGACATTCTTGACTGACAGAGGTAGCGCAGATGAATTTTTCCATGATAGTTTATATCTTGGGCTGGATAATGAATTTCGAGGCGTTTTTCCTCGCAATACCGCTTATCGCAGCGATAGTTTACGGCGAAAGCACCATAGTTTCGATACTCGTGACGATCATTATATGCCTTGCGATAGGTCTGCCGATAACGATGAAAAAGCCGAAGGAAAGCAGCCTTCATTCAAGGGACGGCTATGTGATCGTGTCCCTCAGCTGGATAGTTCTCAGTGCCTTCGGCGCACTGCCGTTCGTGTTCTCGGGCGCTATCCCGAACTATGTTGACGCACTTTTTGAAACAGTTTCGGGCTTTACGACAACGGGCGCAACTATTTTATCCGATGTCGAAGCCGTGCCTAAGTCGCTGCTTTTGTGGCGAAGCTTCACGCACTGGGTAGGCGGAATGGGCGTGCTTGTGTTCATAATGGCGTTTCTGCCGCTCTCGGGCGGACAGAATATGCATATCATGAAGGCGGAAAGCCCCGGGCCATCGGTCAGCAAGCTTGTGCCGAGGGTGAAAACAACGGCGCTGCTGCTTTATGCCATCTATCTCGTGATGACGGCGGTAGAGTTCGTGCTGCTGCTTTTCGGCGGAATGACGGTGTTTGAGGCGCTCAATACTGCATTCGCAACTGCGGGAACAGGCGGATTTGCCGTAAAAAATGACGGACTTGCGGGATATTCCGAAGCGGTACGCATCATCGCGACGGTGTTCATGATACTGTTCAGCATAAATTTCAACGTGTATTTCCTTATCCTCAGCAAGAAGTTCAAGGACGCATTCAAGGTGTCCGAGGTGTGGTATTATCTCGGAATAATCACTGTCGCAGCGGGAGTTATCACGGTCAATATACGCAGTATGTTCCCGACTGCGGGCGAGGCTTTCCTCAATGCGATATTCACGGTATCGTCAATGATATCATCAACGGGATTTACGGCTGTCGATTTCAACGTATGGCCTGAGCTGTCCCGTACGATAATCGTGCTGATAATGTTCATAGGCGCATGCACGGGAAGCACGGGCGGCGGAATTAAGGTGTACAGAATAGTTATCCTCTTCAAGAGCATGGGCAAGGAGCTGCACACGCTTATCCACCCGAAGCAGGTCAAGAAGATACGCATGGATCAGCATGAGATCGAGCATGAAGTAATACGCTCGGTCAATGTGTTCATGGTCTGCTTTATCCTTGTTTTCGTGATATCGCTGCTGTGCATATCCTTCGAGGATTACGACATGATAACCAATTTTACAGCTGTTGCAACGACGATAAACAATATAGGCCCGGGACTTGATCTCGTAGGACCGACCGAAAATTTCAGCTTCTTCTCACCGTTCTCCAAAGCGGTGCTGATATTTGATATGCTTGCGGGAAGGCTGGAGCTTTTCCCGATGCTGCTGCTGTTTGCACCTGTCACTTGGAAGAAATAAATTGAAAATGCCCCCGTATCTGTTTGGTAAACGGATACGGGGGCTGTTTTTATTGCTCTTCGGTATTTTCTGACCAGTAACGTATGGTCGCACGATAGCCTGATATTAAGATGTTATTATATTTCAGATCTGTCAGGTGGGCATCGTCTGAACTGTTATCATCGTCAAAAACAAAGCCGTAGGGATTTTTGCCTTCTAAATCAAGTGCTTCTTCGGCTTTATATCCAAGGACCAGGTTTATTTCTGTCACTTGGGCATCTCCGAAAGGTGTATCGGGCGGGAAAAGTATCTCAACAGCTATATACTTTGTCTTATCTTCATCGCTTTTTATTGCTCCGCTGCAGGTAAACTTTCCGAATTCATCTTCCCAATAGCCATCGGGATCAATGTCAAAATATACATCATCGCCTAAACTGCTCATAAGCGCATTAAGAGTGCAGGGAAGCTGCGGCAATCCGGCATCATTTGTTATCAGATCCATTACTTCATGAAATTTATCGTTATTTTCGGGGATAGGAGCATACTCCATAAGGCTGTTTGCGATATCATTTTCTATTGTGTAATTTTCGGGCAATGTTATACTATCTGTAAAAAAGCAAATGTCTCGGGGTTTGGTCAATTCTGTTTTGTCTTCTAAAAATCTCAGATTCACACCTGAGCGGTCTTCATTTTCTCCGGGTAAAAAGCTCATAAAATAAACAGAGCCGCCGTCTTCGGCTGTAAATCTGTCGTAGCCGTATTCATCTGAATCATAGCCGTATAAACGGTTTATCTCACGCAAATCGGCATTTCCGACATCAATTCCTGCTGCGGTCACCTGCGGAAAATATTCATTGACAGAGCTGTTAAACTGAAGCGCAGTTATAACAGCATCATCAGTCAATTCGGGAATATTGTTTTCATATGATGCCGATGCGATAGGTTTGCCGTTGTAGCTCAGTCGGGCAAGTCCATTATATTTCTGAGTTTTCTCGTTGAGCTCTCCGTGATGATATACCGATAAAACAAAATTATCCGAAAGGTCGCCGACCCTTATAGGCAGCGCATATTTCTCTCCATTGACAACTACCGTTTTGATTATATCTGCGGTAAGCTCAGTCGGTTCTAACGTAAGGGCAGAGGTATCACGGCTGTATTTTTCAAGATCACTTTTCGTTATCTTATCTGAATTTTTATTTGCCGAAATTCTTGCGGACGTTACTTTTGCCATGATATCTCCAGAATGCAGGATCGAGCCTCCCGATATAAATATTACTGCCATAAGCAGCAGAGCCGCCACGGAAAAAAAGAAATTTTTCATAGTTTCATCTCCTTTGAAAATGCAGTATCAATACATATAATCTATACAAGAGAGTGTTACCCAATAAGCATAGATCCCATCTTTTTCGCTGTCTGTTGGATCAAGGTAAAAGGTAATGTTTTTGTTTCCTCCAAGATCATAGATAATTATTGTATTGCGCTCACATTCTCCAAGGAGTGCGGTTGCTTTATCTATATTGAAATATCCGCTTTCGCCGCCCATTTTAAAATCGTCATCAAGGAAACCGAACATGCCATCAAATTCAAGCGAAACTATCTGTCCGTCTTCGGGTGTTTTGCCTTCGGGATAAATTATATCCACATCGCACGCTCTTGCGCCTTCAAAATACATTCTTGTGCTTGTGATGTTCACGCCGCTTGTGTAATTTATCTGTTGTGAGGTTTCTCTTAATGAAAATCCCTCGGGCAGGTCGCTGACATTCATGGGAACAGTTAAATTTGCCCCGAAAACCTCAATATTATCAAAGCATGACTCGGCAAAATCTTTGTATTTTCCTTTGACTTTTGTGTAGGATACGATCTCGTCATTGCGTGAATAAAGATCATACAGTCGGCTTTCCACTTCCGGCGATGTCTCGGGCATCTCGCAGCTGCATAACGAAGTGCAGACGGCGGCTGCCATAATAAATGCGGCTGTCTTTTTAAGCTTCATGTTTCTTCCTCCTTGTTTTTCTGTCCATGCCGTAGGATAAAATAATTGCGAAATAAAGCGAAGCGGCGGCGATGATGATATTCAGGATAATTGCCGAGATGCGGCTGCGCAGCATGAGTGCGGGCAGTGAACCCAGCCATAGCAGCGGAGTGGAAAATTTCCTGTTAAGCAGGGCAATTCCGAATAATGCGGCTGCCGCAAGCATCAGCATAAGCAGTGTGAAGCCGCTTCCTTTTTTGCTTCTGAGACTGCCTATAAAGCAGCCGACGGATACGATGGATACATAAAAGAAAAGATTCTCCGCAAATGAGCCGATAGGGGAAACAACAGCTGCTCCGCCTGCGGCAACGGTTCTGAACAGCACTGAAAATGAATAATCCTGCTGTATTTCAGGCAGTGAATACACAGCGGCAGTCATTGCTGCGGCGATCGTGCAGCCGACTCCGACAGCGATGGAAAGAGAGATAACTCGGTATTTCATTGAAACAGCGTTTGATGTGCATAATGCATCATGACGCTGATAAAACGATATTCCGAAAAGGAACAGGATCGCTGCAATAAAAACATCACTGCATAAGATAATGTCGGTTAAATTGTACTTGTCAATATAGCTGAAAAGCATCTTATAAGCTGTAAACACTTCGGCGATGATAAGAAAAGCAAAGCCTTTGCACTCCAGCGAAAATGTGCAAAGCATCGTGGCTTTAAATCTGTTCATAGGATAACTTCCTTCCTTCGTTCTATTGGCAGTCTGTATACGGATATTTTCTGCAGGCGGATAGCTGAAGCAATGATCATTGAGAACGCCAGCACCGTTCCGATCACAGAAAGCGTGATATCATCAAGGTTTATGTAAAACATCATTGTTATTCCCCATATCGGCGGTGACGCTGTGAGATATGCGAGCAGGTTTATCACCATCATGACGATAATGGAAATAACAACGGTTTTTTCATCATGATAAGATATTAATTTGTCGAATAATATAAACAGCAGTATCCACATCGCAATAAGATAAGGACGGCTGAATACAGCATGGTTTACAGAATATCCCGAGATAAAAAACGATGCGTAGATCGCTGTGAGCCTGAAGAGCAGCAGTGAGCCGTATCCGCAGAGGGATTGTTCGGGCGCTATAATAAGTTCCTCCCAAGAGAGAAACTTGAAAAGGTCCGGCTCCAGCGCATCAAAATAGACTTTGACAAGTATCATGTCAAACATTGCAAATATCAGCGAGAGCGTCACTGCCGCAGCTGTGATGGATAATACTCTTTTTATCGGCATGAGATTTACCGATGCGGCGAGCTTTATATGTCTGCTGTTCGTGAATGCCCCTGCCAGAAAGAGTATAAGCACCGAATATACATCGCTGAATGGCACGTCAGAGAAAACATTCAGTTCCGAACCTATTTGGTACACATTAACGATAGCTGCCAGCATGCGGATGATTATTGCTGCTGCGGCGAACAGCTCGATAGAGTCTCCTGCAAGACCCAGGCTGTACAGATCTCTTTTTTTCATCTGCGGCTGTCCTTTCTGTCAGCATCGGGTGCTCCGCCTGTCAGGAAATAGAACAGCTTCTGAAGATCCACAGCCTCGCAGGTCAGTCCGTCGGGGATATCCTCGGGAACGTCCTCAATAACAGCCGTTTTGAACAGGCTCATTTTTTCCGTGCCTATGACCTTCTTATTGGCGGTAAAGCTGTCAACGAGCGCCGCTTTTCCGCTGACAGATGAAAATCCGGTCAGGATCTCCTCAGTTTCGCCGTTCAGCAGTATTTTTCCATTATGCAGGACGATAACAGTGTCGATAAGATTTTGGATTTCCTCGATCATATGCGTCGATATGACAAAGCAGGAATTGCAGCTGCTCATTTTTGCCGCCAGCTCACGGTAGAATGCCTCACGCTGATTAACGTCGATGCCGAGAACAGGCTCATCGAGAAAGACAAAATCCGCACCCGATGCCAGCGCAAGTATCACCTTGTAGATCGTGTTATAACCCGTTGAAAGCTTGCCGACACGTTTTTTCAGCTCCAGACCGAAAAGCTCGGAAAGCTTTTTTGCATATTTCATGTCGAATTTGGGGTACATTGCTTCGGTTATTGAAAATATCGTGCTGAGCCTGAAATCCGCGGGATATACCGATCTGTCGCTCATGAAGAACATTACGGACATAAGCTTGTCGTCATTGTCAACGGGCTTTCCGTCAAGCAGTATTTTTCCGCTGTTTCTGGAGCAGCGCTGTCCGATTATGTTTATAAGTGTGGATTTTCCCGCACCGTTCCGTCCGAGAAGTCCGTAGCAGTGTCCCTGCTCAAATTTCAGGGAAATATCGTTCAGGATAACGGTCTTTCCATATTTTTTGGTCACATTTTCGATAATAAGTTCACTCATCTTTATAACCCCTCTCTGTCATCTTAACAAGTTCATCAGCTGAGATGCCCAGCTTTTTTGCCTCCGCAGCCATCGGCAGGACATATTTTCCATAGAATTCCTTCTGCCTTTCGCTGCGTATTTTCTCCGCCGCCCCCTCGGCAACGAACATTCCCACACCTCTTTTTTTGTATAATATATCCGCCTCAGTGAGCAGGTTCACGCTTTTGAGCGCAGTAATATGATTGAGCTTAAAGCTGACTGAAAGCTCCGCTGCCGACGGTATCTGCGTATTTTCGGGGAATGTGCCTGCAAGTATCTCATCTTCAAGCCATTCCTTGAGTTTTATATAAACAAGACGGTCATTATTCTGAGCCATATCGGTAAATGCTCCAATCTGAAATCATGTGGTATACTCATATATACTGCTATATCACTAATGGGATTATAACACAACTTAATTTAAATGTCAATAGATGGGTAAAAATTTTTATAGAAACCAAAAGTGTACCTGCAAAAACGTCGTTCATGACAGTTATTACATCGGATCATCACGATGCAGTTGATCCGGGCAGTTGAAAAGATCTCAAAGAAAAAGCCTGCATTCATTCCAAAACGGGTGAATGCAGGCTTTTGTGATATAAGGTTTACTATGAAAATATCAATATGATGAACCAGGATTACTTAACGCAGTCATCAAAGGGGGAGTAGAGATCATTCGGTGTGGCGGCATTGGCGAGGAAATAGTTTCTGTCGCTGTCCTTGATAACGAGGATATCACTGCCCATAGTGTCGAAAGATTCGATAGACAGACCCTCATCGGGATATGTTACAGTCATTGGGTTTGCGTTCAGATCAAATCAACCCCTGTCCTATAAAAATCGGCATTACTTCATAACAATACCCAGCAAGCTCTGATAGCTGTCAACAGCATCATATCTGACATTGCTTGTGGAAATATCATTGAACAGCTTTTTCGCGCAGGATATTTTCGCCTGTTCAATGGGTCTGAGGTTAAGACTTTCCATCGTGCCTTTGGTTTCGGCAATGAAGAAAATGTGCTTTACTCTGCCCTCATAGAAAGCTATCGCCCAGTCGGGAGAGTAATTTCCAATAGGTGTCGGAATCGAAAATCCCTTTGGCAGCTTTGCATATACACATACTTCATCAGCCTTGTCAAGCTCCTGCGCAAATCTGCGTTCAACACTCTGCTCGGCTGTGCCGTCCGTGAAAACATAATCCTGTACAGCTTTTTCCGCTGCAAATGCCTTTTCGAAGCACTGCGGGTTCTTTTCTGCCGTAAATATCGTGCTGTCATACGGATCTTCCGAGCTTTCCGTATATGTGATATGCTCTACTGTCATTGCGGCTTTCTGCTCATTGATAAGCCTTATTATCTTTGAAATAAACTCTTCGGGATTGTTTCGGAACATATACAGCTTCTTCGTTTCAAGCTCTTTCAGGATCGCAGTCACTGCGCTATCTTGCCGACAAGGTCATATTTTACTCCGCTTGTTTCTACGTGCCTTAAAGTCTGCGTCCTTGTCTTTTCTCCGCCGAATGATGCGCCTCTGTCTATTTCATACTGATTCATATCATTTTTCTGCTGACCTACGGTAGTTGTGTACAGCAGTTCGGATACATTCAGCTTTTCATTGATATGCGCCGATGCTTTTTTTATCAGTTCATTGCTGTCAAAATCCACTGCATAGGCATATTTATGATTGATATATCCCCACAAGGTCTGAAATTCCTTTTTGTAGAAATTATCATTGAGAGGATTATCCTTTACCTTGGTTTCACGTCCGTCGGCAAACATATCCTTCAGCATTTCCTGTATGTCCTTTATCGACTGCGGGTGATACAGCTCGATCATTTCACAAATCAGCTCGTGACTCCGCGGATTCCGTTTATCTTTTTTCATGTGCTTCATCTCCT
>USNJ01000008.1 GCA_900556055.1 uncultured Ruminococcus sp. | reverse complement strand
CAGCTATGGGCTATCATGCGGCTATACTGAGATATTCCGTCAGACCCGCCGTATATCCGACACAGCTTCTCGAAGCCGCTGCCGCATGGAAAATTATCCGCGAACACGCTGAAGAATGGAACGTTCAGGCAGACAAGATCATAATTGAAGGCGGATCAGCAGGCGGACATCTTGCTGCAAGCTACGGAATATTCTGCGGCGAAGATATCATCACGAATTCAGTCGGATTATCGGCAGATGAACTCCGTCCTGCGGGAACTATACTCTGCTATCCCGTTATCTCATCGGGCGAATATGCTCACAGAGGTTCATTTGAAGCACTTCTCGGAAAGAGCTATGACGAGCTTTCGGGCGATCCCATGCTTGAAAAAATGTCTCTCGAAAAGCAGGTAACGGAAAAAACTCCGCCCGCTTTTATCTGGCACACATTCACTGATGATCTTGTTCCATCGGAAAATTCATTTTTGTATGCAATGGCACTTAAAGCGAAAAACGTTGGCTGCGAACTGCACATATTCCCCGACGGCGGACACGGTCTTGCCCTTGCCAATGAGTTCACCCGTGACAGAGGCGGATACGGCATTCAGCCCGAATGTCAGGCATGGATACCGCTTGTAAAAACATGGCTCGGAAATAAGTTTGGCTATGGCGGCAGACTTTGATTATTGAAACAAAAATATCCCCGACCTCCAAATTGGAAGCCGGGGATATTCGTATATTTACAAGGTTTTTATCAGAAGATTGCTACTACTGCGCCCTTGTATGTGTCCTCAATGTACTGCTTAACCGCATCTGTTTCGAGAGCATTGATGAGAGCCTGTGTCTTAGCACTGTTTTCATCGCCGTTTCTTACTGCGATAACATTTGCATATGTCTGAGCTGCATCACCGGAAGCATCCTCAACTGCGAGAGCATCGCTGCTGTTAAGACCTGCTGCGAGAGCATAGTTGCCGTTGATTACTGCGAGAGAGCCTGCATCGCTGTTGTTGAACTGAGCAGCAACTGTATCAGCCTGAACTGTAACGATATTGTAGCCGTGGTTGTCAGTGATATCAAGAGTTGTTACGCCGTCTGCTGCGTTTGCACCCTCGGGAAGATCAATGAGTCCCTCCTGGCGGAGAAGGAGAAGTGCTCTTGTCTCGTTGCTGTCGTCAGCGGGGATAACGATAGTTGCGCCCTCTGCAACGTCTGCAACGCTGTCAACGCCGTTTCCGTAAAGTCCGAAAGGCTCGTAGTGGATAGAAGCAGCTGCAACCAGGTCAGTTCCGTTGGACTCGTTATAGCTGTTCAGATAAGGTGTGTGCTGGAAATAGTTAGCATCAAGCTCGCCGTCAGCAAGAGCCTTGTTGGGAAGAACATAATCATCATAGATAACGATCTCAAGATCATAGCCCTGCTCAGCAAGTGTATCCTTAACGAAGTTCAGGATCTCACCGTGAGGTGTGGATGTTGCGCCTACCTTGATAACATTGTCGCCGTCAGCAGCAACGGGCTTTTCCTCGTCTGTGAGAGGAAGTGTAGCAGCTTCGCCCTCCTGAGTGTCAGCCTCAGCAGACTCAGTTGTTTCTGCTGCATCTGCTGCTGTTGTGTCAGCAGCTGTTGTTGTTTCGTCGGATGTGCTGTTGTTTGCGCCGCAGCCTGTCAGTGCGAGAGCAGACAGTGTGAGTGCAAGAATTGCGGATGTGAACTTTTTCATAATTTTTTCTCCTTTTTTCCTATGGGCAATACCCTATATAAAATTTACAGATAACGAACGCTTATGATAAAACATCTCACATTCGTCCGAATCTGAAATTTTCCCTGAGAAGTCTGCCGAACAATTCGGTCATAATGCCATCTCCTTACTTGTTTATCCTCTTATCGGTTTTCTTTGCGATAAGCATTCCTATCTCCTGGATAAGCTGAACTATGATAACTGTCAGCAGAACGCATATCCAGATGATATCATTATTGAAACGCTGATAGCCATAGGTTATTGCGATCATTCCGAGACCGCCTCCGCCGATGGTTCCTGCCATTGCGGAATATCCGAGGATAGTTACCAGCGAAATGACCGAGCCTACGATAAGTGAGGGCTTAGCTTCGGGGATAAGCACCTTGTATATGATCTTGAAGGAAGATGTTCCCATCGCCTGAGCCGCTTCGATAACGCCCTTGTCAACCTCTTTGATCGAGGATTCCGCCATTCTCGCAACATACGGAACAGCTGCGATTATCAGCGTTACGATCATCGCCTTGTTGCCGAGGCTGGTGCCTACGATAAGCTTTGCGGCGGGCAGCATTGCGATCATAAGTATAACGAACGGAATGCTTCGGAACACGTTGACGATAACTCCCAGTATCTTATTGAGCCATGATATCGGACATATTCCCTCTTTATCGGTAACACAGAGCAGAACGCCGAGCGGCAGACCGAAAAGATATGAAAAGAAAGCGGAAATAAAGGTCATGTAAACCGTTTCCCAGATACCAAGCTGAAGAATTCCCTTGTCCCAGAGCTGGCTGAGTATATCTGACATTTTCTGCACTTCCTTTCTTATATCTCGGTATATTCAATGCCGTTGGTCCTGAGATATTCAGTGGCTCTTTCGGCACTTTTTTCATCTTCGGGAAGCTGTATCAGCATCTGACCGAAAGCCTTGCCGTCGAGATCCTTTGTGTCCGCATGCAGGATATTGACGGGCGTGCGGCATTCAAAGATCATATTGGCGATAACAGGCTTGAACGAGCTTTCACCGTTGAAAACGATCCTTATCTTCTTTCCGCCGGACATTTCGGGAACAGTCTGAGTTTCGGGAAGAATAAGCTTTCTTGCAATATCCGACTTAGGATTTGCAAATATCTCACCGACCGTTCCAAGCTCAGCAACTGCGCTCCTGTCAAGCACCGCCACTCTGTCGCATATGCTGTTGATGACCTTCATTTCGTGGGTGATAACGATTATCGTTACGCCCAGCTCCTTGTTGATCTTCTTCATAAGTTCAAGGATGGATCTTGTAGTATCAGGATCGAGTGCGCTTGTTGCTTCGTCACAGAGGAGATATTTTGTTTCCGCTGCCAATGCTCTTGCGATAGCAACTCTCTGCTTCTGTCCGCCCGAAAGCTGTGACGGATAAGCCTTTGCCTTGTCCGAAAGTCCGACAAGATCAAGCAGTTCAAGCGCTCTCTTAACAGCAGCTTCCTTTTTTACTCCTGCGATCTCAAGCGGATAGCAGATATTCTTTATAACATTTCTCTGTGACAGAAGGTTGAAGCCCTGAAATATCATTCCGATGTTCTGACGTGTTTTCAGCAGCTCTTTTTTTGTCAGCTGACCTAAGTTCTGTCCGTCAACGATAACATCACCGGAGGTAGGCTTTTCAAGAAAGTTTATACAGCGTACGAGCGTACTTTTTCCGGCTCCGGAAAGACCGATTATTCCGAAGATCTCCCCGTCGTTTATCGTAAGATTTATGTCCTTCAGTGCGGTTATCCCGCCGTTTGCCGACGGATAAGTTTTGCTCAGATTTCTGATCTCTATCACAGAATGTTCCTCCCACAAAAAAATACAGGCACATTTCTGCACCTGAAAAACAATATCCGTGTTATATTTATAACAGGGAGTCAGGCACAGCCTTATAAGATGCTCTTCTGCACATGCACATTTCCATCATTCGCATAAACATCATGCTGTACCTCTCCTTTCGTTTTTTATCATGGTTGTATTATACCACTTAATTCATAGCGTGTCAATAGGTATTATAGAAGAAAGCTGTACAAATTTAACCATTAGCTATATCTGTTTTTGTGGATTATTTCCAAATCAGCATTACAGATGCTTGCCGAGAGCCTCAGAAAGCGTCCTCCAGCCCAGCATTGCGCATTTTACACGGGCGGGCATATGCGAAATATCACGCAGAGCGGACGCTTCTTCAAGGCTGTCTATCTCCTCCTCGGACGCTTCGCCCCTTATCATGCGCATGAAAATATCCGCAAGCTTCAGTGCTTCTTCCTTTTTTCTGCCTATTATCATGCCGAGCATTATATCCGCAGATGCCTGCGATATCGCACAGCCGTCGCCGATAAATGCGCCGTCGGAAATGACATCGCCGTCGGTTTTCAGACGAAGCTGTATCTCATCGCCGCAGCTCGGATTCACTCCGTCAAGCACGATATCCGCATCGGGAAGGTCATGCTTGAATTCGGGGTGCATATTATGCTCAGTCAGAATTTCATTATAAAAGTTCCTGTTTTCCATATCCCATACGCTCCCTGACAGCCGCAAGACTGCTTAAAAATTTATCTGCATCTTCCTTTGTATTATAGAACGAAAAGCTTGCACGGACGGTCGATCGGCAGCCGAGATGCTTCAGCAGCGGCTGTGCGCAGTGGTGTCCCGCACGGACTGCTATGCCATCAGACGACAGTATCTCGCTGACATCATGCGGGTGAACATCATCGACAGTGAATGTGATTATCCCGCCGTGATCCGCCGCATTCTGCGAACCGATGATATTTATGCCTTCGATATTTTTCATCCGCTCAAATGTGTATGCGGTGATCTCAGATTCAAGCTTCTGTATCGTATCAAATCCGATGCCGTTTACATATTCTATCGCAGCCTTCAGACCGACTGCACCCGATGCATTGACCGTGCCTGCCTCAAACCTGTGCGGCAGCTCAGCATAGACCGCAGATTCACGGGTAACGGATTCGATCATCTCTCCGCCGCTCAGGAACGGCGGCATTTCATCAAGCAGATGCTCCTTTCCGTAAAGCACGCCTATGCCCATAGGACCGTAAAGCTTGTGTCCCGAAAAAGCAAAGAAATCAGCATCAAGCTCTTTCACATCAACTGGGATATGCGGCGTGCTCTGCGCGCCGTCAACGAGAATGACCGCATTTTTTTCATGCGCAAGCTTTGCTATCTCACGGATAGGATTTACCCTGCCGAGGACATTTGAAAGCTGCGTCACCGCCACGATCTTCGTCCTGTCGGTCATAAGCTCACGCACCTTGTCAAGATCAATGCTGCCGTCCCGATCACATTCGATGAATTTCAGCTTTGCGCCCGTCTGCCGACAGACCATCTGCCACGGCAGCAGATCGCTGTGATGCTCCATTATTGAAACAAGCACCTCATCTCCCGCATGAACATTGGATAATCCGTAGCTGTAAGCGACAAGATTTATGCTTTCGGTTGTATTTCGGGTGAAGATAATCTCCCTTGACGACGATGCACCGATAAAATCACGCACCGCATCACGGGCGCTTTCGTAATCCTCGGTAGCCGCCGCACTCAGCTCATAAATGCCTCTCAGCGGGTTTGCATTGTGCTTCGTATAAAACTGCTCCACAGCGTCAATAACGCACTGCGGACGCTGCGTGGTTGCGGCATTGTCGATATAGACAACGGGATCCTGCATCAGCAGCGGAAAATCCTTTTTATAGTCTGTCCGCATAATTCATTCCTCATTTTCATCTTTTAAACCGAGAGCAGCACCGACCTGCTCAGCAAATTTTTCATCACCCGACATATGCATAAGACGCTGAACAGCCGCATATGCCATGATCTTTTCGGCTTCTTCCCTGCCGATCCCTCTGCTTTCAAAATAGAAAAGCGTTTCCTCGTCAAGCTCGCCGATAGTCGCACCGTGAGTTCCCTCAACGTTTTCCTCTGCGCAGAGTATCAGCGGGACTGTCTTGTTCACTGCGTCATCTCCGAGCATAAGAACAGTTTCGTTCTCGCTGCCTACGGAATCCGCCGAACCCTTTTTGAAATCTATCGTTCCTCTGAATACCTTCTTTGCGGAGTCCCTGAGTGCGCCGGATGCGTTTATCCCGCTCTTTGTGGATTTACCGTAATGGTCGGACGTGATGTTATAATCTATCGTCCTGCCGTTTTCTCCGAGATATGCAGTTTCAGCGCTGAGCGAGCTTTTATCGCCGACCAGCTCGATATGATTGTCGGAATAGATATCGCCGTCGCCGATAAGAACGGAAATGATCTCAAACTTCGCATTTTCCGCACAATCGGCAGATGTTTCATGTCTCAGCACCGCACCATCGGACGGATTTATAAGCTGTATAAGCTTTACAGCTGCATTCTCCTGAACGGTTATCTTCATATTCACATAAAGCGGATTTTTCGCCGTGCAGGTCTCAAAAACAGTTACCGAGCTGTCCTTTTCGGCATCAATAAAAATGTTTCTGCTGCTGTATCCTCCGTTATCGGAAACGGAAAATCTTACAGTCTTAGGCTCTTCACCGCTCTTTGCACAGACGCTCTCATCTCCGAGAGATACGGTGTTTTCCTCATCCCATTCTATCTGCGCATCATTTACTCCCAGCCTGTTCCATGTGCGTGACGCAAGCTTGTTTATCGTAATTTTTGACATATCATTCACCTCGCTATCAGCCTATGCTGCCCTTCATTTCAAGGCGGATAAGATTATTCATTTCAACGGCATATTCAAGAGGAAGCTCCTTTGAAACATTATCCGCAAATCCGCTGACGATAAGCGCACGTGCGTCCTCCTCGCTCATTCCCCTGCTCATAAGATAGAACACAGCATCTCCGCTTATGCTGCCGATCTTTGCTTCATGTCCGACAGCTGCGTCCTTTGTGCGTATATCCATTGCGGGGATAGTGTCCGACCTTGACTCCGAATCCAGCATCAGCGACTGACAGGAAACGGACGATCTTGCCTTCTTTGCGCTCTTTTCAACAACAACACTGCTTCGGAACGTGCTTATTCCTCCGCTCTTGCTTATTGAGCGTGTGTTCATGAACGAGCTTGTGTTTTTGCCGATATGTACTACCTTTGCGCCCGTGTCTAGATTTTGTCCGCTGCCTGCAAATGTCACTCCCGTGAACTCCATCTTTGAGTTATCACCCTTTAAAATGCTCATCGGATAAAGGCAGCCGATATGCGAGCCGAACGAACCGGATACCCATTCGATCGTGCCGCCCTCCTCAACAAGCGCACGCTTTGTGTTGAGATTGTACATATTCTTCGACCAGTTCTCGATAGTCGAATATCTCAGCTTTGCATTCTTCTTTACAAACAGCTCAACACAGCCTGCATGAAGATTTGCAACGTTATATTTCGGCGCAGAACATCCCTCGATAAAATGCAGCTCAGCACCCTCGTCAACGATGATGAGCGTATGCTCAAACTGTCCCGCACCCTTTGCATTCAGTCTGAAATACGACTGGAGCGGAATGGACAGATGCACACCCTTCGGCACATACACAAACGATCCGCCCGACCATACAGCACCATGCAGCGCCGCAAATTTGTGGTCATGCGGCGTTACGAGCTTCATGAAATACTTGCGCACCATGTCGGCATATTCGCCCTTCACAGCACTCTCGATATCCATGTAGACAACGCCTTCCTCTGCGACCTCCTGCCTTACATTATGATAAACAAGCTCCGAATCGTACTGTGCGCCGACACCCGCCAGCGATTTTCTCTCAGCCTGCGGTATACCCAGACGCTCAAATGTCTCCTTTATATCCTTGGGGACATTCTTCCAGTCATTCTGCATCTTTGTGTTCGGACGGACATAGGTTGCGATGTTGTCAATGTCAAGCCCCTCAAGCGACGGTCCCCAGTCGGGCACGGGAGTTTCATTGTATATCTGCAAAGATTCAAGCCTGAACTGCTGCATCCACGCAGGATCGTTCTTTTCCTGCGAAAGCTTCGTGATTATCTCGGGCGTGAGTCCGCTTTTCATTCTGTAAGCGTCGTTTTCTTCATCTTTTATATCGTAAATGCTGCGGTCGATGTCCTCAACATGACTTTTCTCTTTCATTTTACATTACCTCGCAGATCACACATTTGCAAATCCGTTTTCGTTTATCTGTTCAACCAGCTCAGCACCGCCGTTTCTGACGATAACGCCGTTTTCCATAACGTGCGTCTTATCAACGGTCAAGGCTTCGAGTATCCTTGTGCTGTGGGTGATTATCAGCAGCGAACCGTGAACTCTCTCTCGGTATATCTTAACGCCGTTCGATACCGTGCGGACTGCATCGACATCAAGTCCCGAATCCGTTTCATCGAGGATAGCAAGCTTAGGTTCAAGCATGAGCATCTGAAGTATCTCAGCCTTTTTCTTTTCACCGCCCGAAAATCCTACGTTAAGGTCACGTTCGGCATAGGACTCATCCATAGCAAGCAGCTTCATGGTTTCAGCAAGCTTTTTCTTGAAATCCCACAGACGGATACGGCTGCCGGTTTTCTGCTCCAATGCACTTCTGATGAATGAGCTGAGTGTCACACCGGGAACTTCCAGCGGATTCTGAAATGAAAGGAAAATACCCTTCTTCGCCCTCTCATTTACAGGCATATCTGTGATGTTCTCACCGTCGAATATGATCTCGCCGCCTGTTACCGTATAGGACGGATTGCCCGTCACCGCATAGCCGAGAGTTGATTTTCCCGTGCCGTTGGGTCCCATAAGAACGTGTGTCTCGTCATGTCCGACAGTCAGATCAACACCGTGGAGTATCTCCTTTTCGCCGACATTTACATGAAGATCCTTTACTTCAAGCAGAGCATTTTTATTCATGATAATTTTTCCTCCTCGCCCGTGCCGCAGTGACATACGGACATATTTTTCTTTGATTCAATAAGATCGTTCAGCGTATAGCTGTTAAGATATTCATCTATCTGCTGCGCAAGACCGTTCCAGAACGGCATCGTGCAGCAGGTGCAGGCACTGCATTTTTTCTCATTTTCCGCAAGGCACGCCACGGGGACAAGATCGCCCTCAACAGCTTTGAGTATCTCGCCTGCCGTGTAATCTGCGGGCGGACGCATCAGCCTGTATCCTCCGTCCTTGCCGACGGAACTGGCGACCAGCTCTTTCTTGCAAAGCTCCGTCATTATCCTTTCAAGATATTTTCTCGAAATATTCTGACGCTCCGCAATATCCTTCAGACGGATAAAACCGCTTCCGTGCTGCTCAGCCATATCCAGCATGACACGCAGCGCATACCGCCCCTTGGACGAGATCATCATAAGCACCGCTCCTTTCACGGTCAGGTCAATACATATCAAAACGCTATGTCATACCTTTTTACTATGTATTATATCACAAATTCCTACAAAGTCAATAGGCGTTTATTATAAACAGATGCATGGCAATGGAAATTTTTTATGAATATTTCACAGCAAAAAAATCCGCAGAACATACCAAATGTCCTGCGGACCGACGTATTATTACGATATTCCGATAAAAATTATTCAGCCGATTTTTTGCGTCCGCAGCAAAGCACCGTTCCTCCGAGTATAGCCGTCAGCGGTGCAACAGCAGTAAGTCCGATGCTTCCTGCGACAGTATGTACGATCTCAGCCGCAACATACTTGTAATTCAGGATATTCACAAGCGGCGTGCCCTGCGCTGTGAATACCATCAGCATCGCAACACAGCTTCCCGTGTACGCAAGAAGAAGCGTCGTGCTGATAGTTCCCATTGCCGCCCTGCCGATGTTCATTCCCGAGCGGATAAGCTCCTTTGCGCTTATCCCGGGCTTTTTCAGCGTTATTTCATGCATAGCCGAGGTTATGTCAACAGCGAGATCCATCATAGCTCCCGATGAACCGATAAAAATGCTTGCGGTGAATATCCTTGTCAGATTCAGATTTCCGTAGCCGCAGTAAAGGAGGCTTTCCGACATCGGCATGACCGCTCCGTGTATCCTGAATGAAGATGTGAATATCCAGCCGAAAAGAAGTGCGGTTATCACGCCCGACATTACTCCCGCAGCTGCCGCAAAGCACCGCCTGTCAAAGCCGTAGACCATCGCAATTATAATGACCGAAAGAAGCAGAGTGAACACCGTGCCGCTTATTATCGGATCTGTGCCCCTGAGATAAAGCGGAACTATCACCTTCCAGACCGCAAGCACGGTTATGATAAACGAAAGCAGTGAACGGAAGCCCGTTTTTCCCGCTGTCACAACGAGCATAACAGCAAATATCACCGCAAGCAGTATCTCATGATCCAGCCTGTAATGGTCGATCATCGCAGCGGAAAGTATCTCGCTGTCACGGTAGCTTATGATGATAAGCGCCTTATCGCCTGCTGAGAATATCTTGTCATTTTCATATGAACCCGTCAGCATATTGACGGCATCATCAATGATATCACCCTTGAATTTTCCTTTCAGCACTCTGACAGCACAGCTCTGCTCGCCCGTGCGGATAAGCCCGTTATCGACGATCTGCGAATCATCGGTTGAAATGACCTCTGCGGGGACACGTTCCGTTCCCCGGTATATCTGTGCGCCTTCAAATCCCGTAGGAATAAAGATCAGCACGATTATCAGTATCAGCCCGACAATAACGGGCATGCTTTCCTTTATCTTTTCCTTCACTTTGCAATGTCCTTTCATTGGAAACAAGCCGAAGTCGCTGCGGACCCCGGCTTGATCTCAGGAGATTTTCATGAAAATTATTCGGCGGTCACTGAATGTCTGTCAATTCTGCAAGCTTGTTGTAGATATCTGTGTTATCGTAATATCCGTTGAAAAGCTCGCTGCCTGCGCCCTGTGCGAATACTCCGACGGGAAGTCCTGTATGTGCATAGGAAGCGAAGTTCACGCCTGACTTATTGTTGAGCAGATGTGTGATAGTTACGGACAGAGGCTCATATGAACCGTAGAGAACATACTCAGCCTGACCTATCTCCTCATCGCCTGTTCTTGTCATTGTAGCTGTGTAAGCGTCCTTCAGGAGCCGGTATTCATATTCCGTGAGTTCAAGAGTGCCGTCGTTATCGGACTCGGGATGCTTGTCCGCATTATCCGTCTGAGCAGCCTTTTCAGCAGTGCCTGCGGGTGCTTTCAGACCGAAAAGACGTGTAATATCCTTCATGACATCATCGAAGCTTGTGTTGTTTTCCTTGTACTTTGCAACATAATCGCTGTCGAACTTAGCATAGGAAAGCTTCTGGTTTTTAAGGTTTGTAAGGAATGTATCGTAGTTTGTTCCTGCATATCCGATAGTAAGACCGCCTGTTTCGTGGTCGCCTGTTACAACGATAAGAGTTTCATCGGGATGCTGATAGTAGAAGTCAAGTGCCTCACTTACCGCACAGCCGAGTGCAACAGTATCGGAAATAGTCGAGCCTGCATCGTTTGCGTGACATGCCCAGTCGATCTTTCCGCCCTCTACCATCATGAAGAAGCCATTGTCGTTGTCGAGCATCTCAATGCCCTTTTCAACATAATCGGAGAGTGCCCACTCATCGGCTGCACGGTCATTTGCGTAGGAAAGCGAATCGGAATCCGCAAGAGTTTCGCCGATGATGATAGACTTTCCGTCCTCAGCCGTGAGCTTTTCAGCCTCAGCCTGTGTCATGACAACATTGTATCCCTTTTCGGCTGCGAGATCGTAAAGATTAGCCCGGTCGCCGTTCTTGCCGCTTGCCTGCTTCAGTCCGCCGCCTGCGAAATAATCAAAATCGGAGCCGATCATTTCAAGGCCGATCTCATAATAGCTGTTTCTGCTTGCCTGATGTGCATAGTATGCTGCGGGAGTTGCGTGGTTCAGGTTTACGCTGGAGATGATGCCGATCTTGTATCCCAGCTGATCCTTGAGCTTTTCGGCGATAGTTTCATATGATGTTGTAAATGTTTCGTCCATGTTGATAGTGCCGCTGTAGGTCTTGTGTCCTGTGGAAAGAGATGTTGCGGTAGATGCGGAGTCGGGGCAGAACGATGTTGAATCGTAAGTGATAGCCGAGCCTGCTGCATCAAAGTGAGTGAAGTTCAGGAAAGAATTCGCTTCAAGTATGTCATTGTTGTTTATGTCACGAAGTGCGGAATAATAATCCTGTGTTACCTGTATCTGAGGATAGCTCATTCCGTCGCCGATAAACATGAAAATGTACTTTGGCTTTTTGCCGCTGTATGCGGTCTCGGAAGCCTTCTGATCTGCTGCTGCGGATACCTTTCCGTTCTCAGTAAGACATATGCCTGTGTAAACGGAGCCTGCTGCGATAACGAGTGCTGCCGCTGCTGCGGACAGTCTTTTTGCGATTGTGTTCATTCTTTTTTCTCCTTTGTATTTTGGATTACGAGTGCTATTATATTCTCCGAAAATGTTCTCTGCAATCATATCTGCGGAAAATCGCAGTTAAAAGAATGTAAAAAAACGCAGACCATCTTTTGGGGATGATCTGCGTTCTGAAAGAGCAGTCCTATCTTTTGTGTGATCGCATCCTTCTGTGTATGCTGCGGATTTCCGCCTTGTCTGCAACAAAATTATGCTCGAAGATCCACACACATTTATTATCTGAGCTTTTTGAGATTTATCTCCGGGACAGCAAGATTGTCATACACAAATTCGCCCTCGCTGTGAAGCTCATCGTCCTCTTCGGGCATATCATTTTCGGGATCATCAACATGCACCTCAGGCACCGCAAGATTTTCCGAAAAAAATTCCAGCTTATGCTTTTTATCCTTCATAGCTTATAATAAAAAACCATTAAAATTATGGAGAAGAAATCGCCGCAAAAGCTTTGATATATGCGGTTTTGTGGTGAGAGATTCCCATAATTCAATCGTTTTTTAGTATTACCCCCCCTCCTGCAATATCAGTTCAGTATATTTATAAAAATAGTTATAACAAGGCTGTTTATGAAATCCGCAAACATACTTCCGACGATAGGCACTATAAGATATGCCTTGACAGACGGCGCATATTTCTCGGTTATAGCCTGCATATTCGCCATTGCATTAGGCGTAGCACCCATTCCGAAGCCGCATACGCCTGCCGAAAGCACTGCCGCATCATAGTCATGCCCCATTACATTGTAAATGACAAAATACGAAAACACCGCCATCAGTATGACCTGCGCCAGCAGCAGTATCACCAGAGGAAGTGCCAGCTCAGCCAGCTGCCATATTTTGAGCGTTATCATTGCAATGCCGAGGAACAGCGAAAGACATATGCCGCCAATGTCGTTTATCTCACCCATTCGGATATTCAGCGCGCCCGTGTATTCATCAATATTGCGCATAAAAGCAGCAGCTATCATTGAGCCGATGTATATGGGAAACGTCATTCCCGTAAGCGACAGCAGCCATGATACCACCGTGCCGATGCCCATTGCCGCCGCAAGCTGATAAGCCGCAGGCGCATACATGCTGACAGAACGGTGATGCTTCTGCTCTTCCTCCTCGAGTATTGTCGCATCCTCAGCATATACTCCGTCAAGAAGGCTGTGTTTTTTTATCAGCCGCCTTGCGACAGGTCCGCCCATAAGCGAGCCTGCGATAAGTCCGAAGGTTGCCGCAGCCGTGCAGAACGTCACTGCGCCGTCAACGCCCAGCTCCTCGAGAACAGCGCCGAACGCACCCGATGTTCCGTGTCCGCCTACCATGGGAACAGAGCCTGTGCACATTCCGATCAGCGGACTTATTCCCATCAGATCGGAAAGTCCGACAGCCGTGAGATTTTGCATAACAATAAGCGCAAAAAGACAGACAAGGAACAGGATAAGCCCCGATCCGCCTGCCTTCAGCACCTTCAGATTTGCCTGAAATCCCACCGATGTGAAAAACATTACCATGCATACATTTTTGAGCGTTTCATCAAAATCAAATTCAACTATCCCAAAAACATAAAGCAGACAGGACACCGCCGCAAAAATTATTCCTCCGACAACAGGCGCAGGAATGCAGAATGTCTCGAGAAATTTCACCTTTCTTTTCACAGATCCGCCCAGATACAGCACTCCGACCGCCATTGCCAGAGTCTGATACATATCAATACTCAGTACTCGCAAAAAATTTCCTCCCAAGAGATTGCTTTATCGGCATTTCCTTATTATCTCTTCATTTACGGATATCACAAACTGTTCGATACGCTCCGCATCGGGTTCAGCGGGCAGAGCCGTATTTTCCGCAGCATATTCAAGCCGCTTTTCATAATCCGCTACCATATCGTAAAAACTGCTGTCAAAGCAGCCGTCAGCCGTCATAAATCCGCCGTTTCTTATCGTCATGAGCAGCTCATGTTCGTTCTCTCTGTATGTTATTATCTCCTCTTTTTCCAGGATATCCAGCGCCATCATAAATAAACGGACAAGGTGCATCGCATGCTTGTTGAGATGCTTTTCGTCCTTTTTGCTGTTCCGCTTTCCGACCTTTTCATAATCCCTTATAACATTCGTGAGATCGTTCAGCATTCCCCTGTAATCCCTCAGCGGATAATGCTTGATGTCCGCATCAATGAAGATCTCCTCCGATAATCCGGGGTTTTCCGCCTTGTCGGTATATGCCCGCATCGAGCCGTTCTCAAAGCTCCTGTAACGCTTGTTGAACGAAAACAGCGTGTTCTGCACCGACTTCAGCATATGCTCTTTCTTCTCTTTCTGAGGGAAACGATCCCTTGCAAGAGCGTTTTGAAGCCTCCTCAGCTGCGCATCGGCATATCCTCCGAAAGAGTGTACGGCATGCTTTGACAGAAACATTTTCCTGTTATCGAGAAGTGACCTGCCTATGTCATCAACATAAAGATAATGCTCCTTTTTCAGCCCCAATATCTCTATCGTGTTAGGATTGCAGCTCATAAGCAGCGGTATCATCTTTTTCAGTGAATACACTACCGTGTCTGTATTTTCGTCCGTATATACCTCGAAATCGCCGAAGCCTATAAGGTCGGCTTTGCTGTTCAGCGTTATCCCGCGGACATCTATGTCGCTGCCTTCAATGTTTGTCCCGTAAGAATAGCTTCCGCCCAGTCCGAGAAGTATCAGATTTTTTCCCAGATGCTCATTTTCCCTCAGAAAATCATATTCTCTGCTTTTAAGTATCTCAGATGTTATCATTTGCGGCACTGCTCCTCATTTCATCTGTCATATCCTCGAAACGTCTTATATTTTCCAGCTTTTCATCACGCTTATATTCCGACTGCGCAAGAGTGTCACAGTATCTGACATATGCAAGATCGCGGCAGTAATCATAACCGTATTCATTCATGAATTTTCTGACCGTTTTCTTTTTGTAATCCTTCATGAATCTGTCATGCTCCTTCACAAGAAACAGTATCTCACGCTTTTCTTCATCGGTAAAGCTTTCCATTTCGGGAACGATCTTCTTTGCGATGTCCGCCGATATGAGCGCATGCGAAAAGAAGTGCGCAGTGCCGTTTTCATCGTACTTTTTTGCGGCAGGCTTTCCCGTGTCATGCAGAAGCATAGCCGTGCAGATAACGGGACTGTATCCCCTGTTCACCGCCTCCATGACCGAATGCATTATATGCTCGCCGACATTATAGCAGTGATGCACCGTTTCCTGTTCACATTCAAAGCACTCCTTCAGAACGGGGATATCCTCGAAAAGTGCGCCGCTTTCTTTAAGCTCAATGAGCCTTTCATATGCATTTTCCTTGCTGAACAAAGCTTTGTAATCCGTCATTTTTACAGCATTTCCTCTAATTTTTTCCTGAGATATTCATACCTCAGACGCTTTTCTTCCTTTGCAAAATGTATCTCCCTGAACTGTTCGGGATTGTCTTTGTAACAAAGCTTTTCATCACCGAACTGTTCGCTCGTAAGATCAAAAACGCAGTCCCCGACAACGTTATAGCAGTGATAATTTCCGCCGGGACGAAGTATCCCGTACACCCTTCCGCCGAATATGTCCTGCGCAAGAAACGCCGTTATCGAACACTGTCCGAGCGTCCTGTTTTCCTCGGTCCATCTGTCCCTCAGACGCGGCGCACAGGTTTCCGCACACCATATCTCCGACAGCATATCATAAAGCATTTTCGGATCCTTTATCTTTGCATATTTATTATCCGCAGGAGAAACATCCGCATTCTCCCAGCCGTAAAATTTATAGTCCATATTCTCCCGACCTTTCTTTCAGTATGGCTTCAAGACATTTTTCAAACTGCTCGTCCTGCTGCGGCGTGCGCTTGGGAACGCCCTTTGTCCTGCCGCCGCTTCTGCGTATCTTTTTGCCTATCGCACGGAATTCCAGCAGACCCGAGATATTTTCATCAGTGTACTGCTTTCCGTCCTGATTTATCACAACAGCCTGCCTGCTGAGGCACATCGCCGCAAGCCCGTAGTCCTGAGTAACGGCGATATCTCCCTTTTCCACGAGATTTACAAGCCGTATGTCGGCACTGTCCGCACCCTTGTCAACTACTATTGTGCGCACTCCGTCACGTTCTATTCTGTGAGATGTGTCGCATATAGCCGTACATTCAGTGTGAAATTTTTTCGCAAGCCTGATCGTGATATCAACGACAGGACAGCCGTCCGCATCAATGTATATCTTCATTCCAACCACCTCTGACATTCTTTCTATTATATCACGATAACACGCTTATGTCAAATAAACGGCATATCTGCGAAAAACATTTTATCGGAAAATCGTTGATTTTTCCGACAGTTTGTGATACAATAAGGTCATAGCTCCTGCCGCTTCGGCAGATTTTATTTACGGATAAGTTAGCCTATGATAACACACAAAGGAGAATTAACATGACCATAGCAATAATAAAAGCACTGCTTCTCACAGCCGCTGTCGGACACATTATCTGCCAAAGATGCGATTGGCTCATAACCTGCACTCCGAACGGACGCTTTGATTTTCATGCACTCGATGACAACGAAAAGCTTTCCCAATTATTTGACGGAACGCCCGAAAAAAATTCCCTTATTTCAATGCTTCTTGGAACAGCCGCACTTGCAATGTCCCTTTTCGGATTTATCGGCATTTATGAATGGATGAAACAATTTTCCGCTGTTTATTCCGCTGTCATTATCGTTTCCGCAGTGCTTTTCACTGTCGTCGGAACGGGACATCACATTTTCTGCGGCGCAGTCGAATGGATATACATAAAGCTGGGCAGAACCGAAGATGCCCGAAAGCTTATCCTTGATCTGTTCAAAAAAACATCGGTCACAATGTATGTCTGCTATCTCGGACTGCTTGTATTCGCCGTGACATTTTTTATCGCAGTGGTAAGCGGTGCGACAGAGCTTCCGAGATGGTGCTGCATTTTCAATACCCTCCCGATCTTCATCGTGCTTTCGCCGTTTAAAATAGTCGGAACGGGAAATGTTGCCAACGCATTAATGTTTCTCGGGCTGTTTTTTGCAATATAAAAGCTGTTTATCCCCCTAGGAGCGCAACTTCTCCAAGGGGGATATTTCTGCCATAAAATAAGTCTTTGCTAATTTCAGTTATCCATAGGCTAACTTTTTATTGACAAACGAAAATATGTGTGATATAATGGTCAGCGTGATAAAAATGCGGCAAATCGCAGCATATAGTTAGCTAAATCTAACTTATTGAAGGGACTGATATTTCTGACAGCGGCAGAAATTAAATATCTTATCGCAATAAATGAATTGTCCGACGGACCTGCTGGTGTAAGGCAGACCGAAATCGCTGAAAAAATGGGCGTTTCAAAGGTCAGCGCACACAAAGCCGCCGAACGTCTTGAGCATGACGGCTGCATAATGCGCAGTGAAAAAAACAGGATCATCATAACCTGCTGCGGCTATGATAGGCTCGGAAAATACGGGATACTTGTCAGGTGGCTCAGCGGACATCTCATGAAAAACTGCGGCGTATCGGCTGATACGGCATACAGCGATGCGATAGGCGCAGTCTGCGCATTCAGCGAAGAAAGCATACAAAAGCTGACGGAACACATAGAAAAAACAATGAAAAAGGGTGAAGAAAATGATAGATAAGGAACTCCTGCGGCTCATCGGGAAAAACAAAAAATACATCTTTTACACAGTTGCCGTCATGCTTCTGGGACTGGCTGCAAATCTCACATTTACGGCATCTCTCTGCTATGCAGTCTATCTCCTGACAATAAATCCGGCACCGTCCGCATACCTTGTGCCTGCGCTGACAGCCGCCGCAGCTGCCGCAGTAAGATATGCCGCATCACGCATGACCGGTGCGCTGAAGGATCTGATCGGACGGAAGGTCAGGAAGGAGCTTCGTGAGCGCACATACAGCAAGATCGTATCACTCGGCGTAAAAAGCACCGACGGCATGAGCACAGCAGGTCTTACTCAGATCGCAGTCGAAGGCATTGAGCAGCTCGACCTTTACTATTCATCATACATACCGCAGTTTTTCTATGCGATGGCTGCCCCCGTTATCCTGTTTTTCGTTACGGTCGGCATTGATCTCCCGACTTCCGTTATACTGCTCTGCTGCGTGCCGCTTATCCCTGTTTCGATAATTGCTGTATCAAAATATGCAAAGAAGATATTTGCAAAATACTGGGGCAAATATACCTCAATGGGCGACAGCTTTCTCGACAGCATTCAGGGACTCAAAGAGCTGAAAATATTCCGTGCAGACGCAGCACAGCATATAAAAATGAACGAAAATGCAGAGGAATTCCGAAAGATCACAATGAAGGTGCTGGTCATGCAGCTTGCAAGCACGACTATCATGGACGCTGTTGCATACGGCGGTGCGGGACTCGGCATAGCATCAGCCGTCACGGGGATCACACACCGCGGATTATCCCCTGTTCCCGCACTTTTCCTTATACTTGTTGCGGTCGATTTCTTCCTTCCGCTCCGTGCATTCGGATCTGCATTCCACATTGCGATGAACGGCGCAAGCGCAGGAAAAAAGATACTTTCCCTGCTTGAACAGCCCGATCCCGTGTGGGGAAACGAAGAGGCAGCAGGCAGCGCACTCAGCATTGAAAATGTCACATATTCATATGACGGCGAAAGAGATATCCTGAAAAATGTAAGCATGACATTTCCCGAAAAGGGCATGACAGCGATAGCAGGCGAAAGCGGCTGCGGAAAATCAACAGCGGTAAGCCTCCTTCTCGGAGCGATACGCCCCAAAAGCGGCAGAGTCACGGCAGGCGGAACGCCGATAGAAAAGCTGTCGCAGAATTCGTACTATTCAAAGCTTGCGTCGGTAAGCTGCGGCACATATATTTTCAGCGATACTGTCCGTGCGAACTTCATGCTTGCAAAGCCCGACATAACCGAAGATGAGATATACTCCGCCCTCGAAAAGGTCAATCTTGCGGATTTCATACGCGAAAACGGCGGAACGGACAAGCTTATATCCGAGGACGCAGCCAACATCTCAGGCGGTCAGAAACAGCGTCTTGCGCTTGCTGTAAGTCTTGCCGCCGACAAGGATATCTACATCTTCGATGAAGCGACGAGCAACATCGACATCGAAAGCGAAGCCATCATCATGAATAACATCAGAACTCTTGCGAAAAGCAAAAACGTCATCGTCATATCGCACCGCCTTGAAAATACAGTCCCTGCGGATAACATCTTTTTCATGCGCTCGGGCGCAGTCGCCGAATCGGGAACGCATGATGAGCTGATGAAGCTGAACGGCGGCTATGCACAGCTCTACACTGCACAGAAAAAACTTGAAAACGGTTATACGGAGGTGATCTGATATGTCAGAAAAAACAACACGCAGAAGCGGACTGAAAATAATGTCAGGTCTTATACTTCTCCTCGGCAGTCTTGCTTATATAATGCTGCTCGCCGTCCTGAACGGATCTCTCGGTTTTTTCTGCGCAATGGGAGTGACGCTTTTCGGCGCTGCGGGCATAGCAAAGGCTCTCGGCGAGGCTATACCGCTCTCCTACGGAACGATCGCCGCACTTGCGGCAGGCTGCGGTCTGCTGAGAGGTCTGCTCAGATTTATCGAACAGTACAGCAACCATTACATAGCTTTCAGGCTGCTTGCCGTCCTGCGAGATAAAATATTCGGTGCGCTGAGGATACTTTGTCCCGCAAAGCTCGAAAGCAAGCAGAAAGGCTCGATCATTGCAATGATAACCTCCGACATCGAAACACTTGAGGTATTTTATGCGCATACGATATCGCCTGTCTGCATTGCGGTGATAGTGTCGGCTGCTGTTTTCATATTTGTCGGCTGCGTTTCGCATTGGTATATTGCGCTGACCGCACTTGCAGGATACATTGCAGTAGGCATAGCCGTTCCGCTGATATCGTCAGGCAGGCTCAAAGCCTCGGGCGTTAAATACCGTGCGGAATTTGCCGGATTCAATGCATTCTTCCTTGACAGCATCAAGGGCATAAAGGATATAGTTCTGAATAATGCCGGAGATATCCGAAAGGCTGAGGTAGACCGCCGTTCCGATATTCTGCTTGATGTTACGAAGGATATGAAAAGAGAAACTTCCAAAGCATCTGCTGCGACTGAGCTTACGGTATCCGCCGCTGTGGCAGCAGCTCTCACGGTCGGTATCCTGCTTGTTTCGGGTGATATGCTTTCAGTCGGACGGATGCTTATCGGCGTGACTGCCGTGTTCGGCTCATTCGGCCCTGTTATTGCCATATCAGCACTTCCGGGAAATCTCACTCAGACATTCGCAAGCGGTGACAGAGTGCTTGATCTACTTGCGGAAAAGCCCGCAGTATATCCCGTAGAAAACGGAAAAAATGCAGATTACAGCAGTCTGAATGTCAGCGGACTTTCATTTTCATATGACGGACAAAAGCAGATACTTTCCGACATATGCATGCATCTTGAAAAAGGCGAAATAGTCGGCATCGTCGGCGAAAGCGGCTGCGGAAAATCAACATTTCTGAAGCTTCTCCTGCGGTTCTGGCAGAAGAACAGCGGAACTGCTGCATACGGCGGAACTGATATTGATGAGATAAACACATCCGACCTGCTCGATAATGTCACCATGGTAAGCCAGACAACTTATCTTTTTGACGAAACGATAGAAGAAAATCTCAGAATAGCAAAGCCCGATGCATCTATGGAGGAGATCGAAAATGCGTGCAGAATGGCATCAGTGCATGACTTTATCATGAGCCTGCCCGACGGATATAAGACACGCACAGGTGCTCAGGGCGACAATCTGTCAACAGGTGAAAAGCAGCGCATAGGTCTTGCCCGTGCATTTCTGAGAGGGAGCAGGGTGATCCTTCTTGACGAGCCGACCAGCAATGTTGACAGCATAAACGAGGGCATTATCCTGAAAGCACTTCGTGAGCAGAAGCGTGACAAGGGAATGATACTTGTTTCGCACAGGGAATCGACTATGGCTGCCGCTGACCGTGTTTACCGTGCCGAAGGAGGAAAGCTTTATGAATGTACAGCAGAAGCGTGACCGTGAAAAGGATATAGTCTCACTGATGATAAGGCTGTACTGCCGAAAAAAACACGGCAGTAAAAATGAGCTTTGCCCGGAATGCCGCAAGCTTGCGGATTATGCGGAACAGCGCATAGACAAATGCCCGTTCACGGAAACAAAAACATTTTGCTCAAAATGCAAAGTCCACTGCTATAAGCCTGAGATGCGTGAAAAAATACGCACAGTCATGCGCTTTTCAGGTCCCAGAATGATGCTTTATCACCCGATAACAGCGATCCGCCATATGCTTGATAAATGATATCTGAAAGGAAAAATGATGAATATAAAAAAGATACTTCTGATAGCTGCGGGCTGCCTTGGAGTTGCTCTCGGCGCAGTCGGTGCAGTCCTGCCGCTTCTCCCCGCATTTCCGTTTCTTCTGCTCGCCGCCGTATGCTTTGCAAAAAGCTCGGAAAGGCTGAACAGCTGGTTCATAAACACAAAGCTCTACAAAAACAATCTTGAAAGCTACGTAAAAGGACAGGGTATGACACGGAAAACCAAGATAAAAATAATGATAACGGTCACGATACTCATGACGATCGGCTTTATAATGATGAAAAGCATCACCGTCGGAAGGATCATTCTCTGCTGCGTATGGCTGTTCCATATCTTCTATTTTTCATTCGGAGTCAAGACTTTCAGGGACGGGAGCGATCGGTAACAAAAAGGAACAGGATTTTTTACGGTAACAATCTGACTTTTTTTCATTCAGATATCCGGGAAAGCGATATATAATAAATACAGGAAATCCGAAAGGAAGCAATATCCGAGGGTTCCGGAAATATATCAAACTTTTTGGAGGAATGAATTATGGTAAAGGTCGCTACATGTTGTATGAATTGTGTTTATGACAAAAGTGCAAATCTGAAAAAGTATATGGACTTTATTGACGAGGCAGCCTCCAACGGCGCTGATCTCATTGTTTTCCCCGAACAGAGCCTTCAGGCTTATCTCAAGAGCCTCAGTGCTATGCCGCTTTCCGATTACGAATATCAGCATGACAATGCAGAGGTAGTTCCCGACGGCGAATCAACTCAGGCACTTATCGCAAAGGCTAAGGAAAAGAATGTTTATATTATCTGGGGCATGACAGAAAAATCCGCTGAGGACGATGTTGTCATGTACAACACTATGGTTCTTGTCGGACCCGAGGGATTTGTCGGCAAATACAGAAAGGTACATCTCCCGGGCGATGAGCTGCACATCTACACAGCAGGAACAGACTTCCCTGTTTATGACACTGCCATCGGCAAGATCGGAATGCTCATCTGCTACGACAAGTCATTCCCCGAATCTGCAAGAGAGCTTGCTATCGGCGGCGCACAGCTTATCGTAATGTCCACGGCATGGCCTATCGCTGACACAAGCAAGACAAATGCCGCAGATGTAACATCGGATATGATGTACGACAGATACACAATGTACGACAGAGTTCGTGCAATTGAAAATCAGGTTCCTTTCATCTCGTCCAACCAGTTCGGCAAGGCAGGCGATATCGAATATATCGGCTACAGCTCCATCACTGACGGAACAGGCAAGCTGCTTGCAACAACAGGCTATTCCGAAGGCATTGCTTATGCTGAATTCGAGGATCTGAAGAAGTCGCTTTACAGCTACAAGGTAAATGCTTTCATCGGTCTCCAGGGACTGAAGGACAGAAATGTCGCAGCTTACAAGCGTCTTGCTGCCGAATCCACAACTTACAAATACCTCGATCCTATCTCAAAGGACTGAGGACTGAAAACGAGTTATCTTCTTAATCTTTTGCCCCCCTTATTTCTCATAAAATCCGCAGCCGTTCCCCGTTTATCCGGAGAGCGGCTGCGGATTATTTAATTTTCAAAGCTTTGTATCATATTATTTGCGGGAAGCTGAACCGTTACACAGCAGCCCTTGTTCGGCCAGCCCTCGATCGTGACCTTTCCGTTGAACCTCTTGACGATCTTTTTGACTGTTGCAAGACCGATGCCGCTTCCTTCGTAACAGTTCGGTCCAGGCTCCGTAGCAAATCCACGATCGTGAAACTTCTGCAAGGCACTGTCAAAGCAGGTACGGTACGGTTCAATGGCACATCCAAAAGAAGGTGCCACAAAACCGATGGTTCCATGTTCTTTCAAAAATTCCGGGTATCGCATTTTACTTCTCCTTAGTATATCTTAATTTATTTATACTCATTATATCTTTACCTCGCTATAAAACTGCTAAAGCTAACCTAATCCTCAGATGTATTGTCCAAGCTTATGCACAAATACTCTCCTATTTTCACGACTTTACCGCTTTTTGACAAGTTTCTAAAGCCACTGTTAAGAAAAAATTTACAAAAATAAAAAAGCGGCTCGCTTCCTAAGAAACAAACCGCTTCAGTTTAGAGGTT
>USNJ01000007.1 GCA_900556055.1 uncultured Ruminococcus sp. | reverse complement strand
GAACGGGTTCGAAGTGGTGCAGGTTATGGCCGACAAGCGCGGGCTCGTGGATCTTGACGACCTCAGGGCAAAGCTTGCGGAGGTAGGCGCTGTGGGGGATAAATTGTGAAATATTTTTTCCGATGTTGACAAATGTCGGAAAACGTGATATAATATAGCGAAATCAAACAGGGGAGCTTGTAAACAGGCTGAGAGGAAGATGTTAGCTTCGACCCGTAACCTGATTCGGATAATGCCGACGTAGGGAAATATTTTTCGGTTTTTGCATGATCGGAATATTCTGCCGCAGGTTGTTGATCTGCGGCTTTTTTTGCCCTTTTGTTTGTTTTTAATCTATTTTATGGAGGAATTGTTCATGAACAGCAATTCAAAGGCACTGCCGCTCGTTGAGGGCGCAGTTATGATCGCTCTGGCGGTCGTTCTCAGTTTTATCAGAGTATTCAAGATGCCGTGGGGCGGCTCGGTAACTCTCGTTTCCATGCTGCCTATCATTATGTACAGCATCAAGTACGGCGTGAAGAAGGGACTTCTCGTTTCCTTCGTTTTCTCGCTTTTCCAGCTCGGTCAGGGCATTATGGACGGTCTTTTCACATGGGGACTGACTCCCGCTATGCTCATCGGCAGTATTTTGCTTGACTATGTTCTTGCCTACACGGCTATCGGCATCGGCGGAATGTTCCGCAATAAGGGCGTAGGCGGCTGGATCGCAGGAACTGTCATTGCGGGACTTGCAAGATTTGTTTCGCATTTCCTCAGCGGCGTTGTTATCTGGCATTCGTTCGGTCAGCTCTGGGACGGCTTCTCGACCGATAACGAGTGGCTTTACAGCCTTGTGTACAACGGCGCATATATGCTCCCCGAGATCGTGTTCACAGTGATCTGCGCTGTTATCCTCTTTAATATCCCGCAGACAAGAAAGCTTATCACAGGCAGCGAAAAGGCTGCATAACATAAAAATTGCTTTCCCTCGCTGAGCTTTTCCGCACCGCAATGATAAAATGGTGCGGGGAGGCTCTTTTTTTGCGGATAATGCGAAAAAATATCCGCCGCTTGTAATTTTGACGGGAACGTTTTCATCTGCGGAAAAGGTCTGTCCGCATGAGGAAGAAAATGTCAATTATCGGGAAAAACCACAAGAAAGCCGTCTGTTTCATGCCGATTGCCGTTATTTTTATACGAAATTCGTATTATCTGCGGGATATGTCCGCATAAGGCGAAAGAAAACGTTTAACGTCCCATTAACAGGGATTTTACCGTATTGCTTAAAAGTGCGGATTTATTTTGTTCAATCTTACAATTGAAAAAATTGTCACAATAGGATATAATAAAAAAGAACAGCTGTATAGGTGCGCTTCAGCTGACTTTGTGCTGCAATTATATGCCTGCCGGAAGCCTGTAAACGATTTTCGGGATAAGGCAGAAAAGCCGCCGACCATTCATGAAAGGAAGGATCACTCAGATGATCGATAATATCACAAGAGATGAGTTTGAAACCGAACTTAAACAGAAGCTCCAGGTAGACTACAATGTTACCCCCGATATGGCATCAGACAACCAGATCTATAAGGCACTCTGCTCCGTAGTTGTTGAGTACCTCAGAAAAAAACGCAGAAAGTTTATAAATAAGGTGGATTCTCAGGGAAGAAAGCAGGTCTATTACCTCTCAATGGAATTCCTGATGGGACGTTCCCTCAAGACTAACCTCTTCAACCTCCGGATAAACGAGATGGTAGAGGATATCCTCAAGGACTGGAACGTAAGCCTTAACAGAATATATGAGTATGAGCCTGACGCAGGCCTCGGAAACGGCGGTCTCGGCCGTCTTGCGGCATGCTACCTCGACGGTCTTGCAGCTGACGGATATCCCGCAATGGGCTACTCCATTCTCTATGAGTACGGTATCTTCAAGCAGAAGATCGAGGACGGCTGGCAGACAGAGCTTCCCGATAACTGGCTCCCCGGCGGCGAGGTATGGCTCGTTCCGAAAACAGATCAGTCCATCGACGTTCACTTCGAGGGTGAGCTTCAGGAATACTGGGATCAGCAGTATCACCACATTTCCTATACAAACTATTCGACTGTATGCGCAGTTCCTTATGATATGTATGTTTCGGGCTACGGCAGCGAGGGCGTTTCCGTTCTGAGACTGTGGACTGCAAAGGCACCCAGCTTCGATATGGCTATGTTCAACCAGGGCGATTACGCAAAGGCTCTCGGTCAGAACAATATCGCTCAGGCTATCTCCAAGGTTCTTTATCCTAATGATAACCACCTCGAGGGCAAGTCCCTCAGACTCAGACAGCAGTATTTCATGTGCGCAGCTTCCGTAGGCGATATCGTTGACAGACATATGCGTGTTTACGGAACACTCGATAACCTGCATGAAAAGGTTGCTATCCATATCAACGATACACACCCGACGCTTGCTATCCCCGAGCTGATGAGAATACTCCTCGATGACTGCGGATATTCCTGGACAAAGGCATGGCACATCACCACAAATACATTTGCATATACAAACCATACCGTTATGGCTGAAGCACTTGAAAAGTGGGATGTTAACCTCCTGAAGCAGATCTGCCCGCGTATCTACTCCATCATCGTTGAGATCAACAACCGTTACTGCGCTGAGCTGTTTGAAAGACTTAACGACAGCGGCAAGGTAACAAGAATGTCCGTTATCCAGAACAATCAGGTCCACATGGCACTTCTCTGCGTATGCGCCTGCCACAACGTAAACGGCGTATCGAAGCTCCATTCTGAGATCATCAAGCAGAGCATATTCAATAACGAGTACAACGATACTCCCTACAAGTTCAAGAACGTTACAAACGGTATCGCATACAGAAGATGGCTGCTCCAGTCCAACCCCGGACTCACAAAGCTGCTTGAAGATACTATCGGCGACGGCTTCAAGAAGAATGCCGCAGAGCTTTCCAAGTTCTCCGCATATGCAAATGATGAGAGCGTCCTGAAGCGTCTTGCAGAGATCAAGAACGAGAACAAGGACAGATTTGCGGATTATGTAAAGAAGAATTACGGTGCGGAGCTTAATAAGGATAACATTTTCGATGTTCAGGTAAAGCGTCTGCATGAATATAAGAGACAGCACCTGAATGCGCTGAACATTCTTGCTGAATATAATAAGCTGCTTGAAGATCCCGGCTGCGATTATGTACCTAAGACATACATTTTCGCTGCAAAGGCTGCACCGGGATATTATCTTGCAAAGCAGATCATCAAGATGATCTGGGCTATCAGCGAGGAGATCAAGAAGAACCCTGTTATCAGCAGGAAGCTCCAGGTATTCTTCCTTGAGGATTACCGTGTAACACTGTCCGAGCTGCTCATGCCCGCAGCTGAGGTTTCCGAGCAGATCTCACTTGCAGGAACGGAGGCATCCGGTACAGGCAACATGAAGCTGATGCTGAACGGTGCGCTCACACTGGGAACACTTGACGGCGCAAACGTAGAGATCAGGGAGCAGGTAGGTCAGGACAACATCTTCACATTCGGCATGACCTCCGAGCAGGTACTTGCAAAGCAGGCACAGGGCTACAAGCCTGAGGATTACTACAACAACAATGACGTTATCCGCAAGGCTATCGAGAAGATGTATCACGGCATCAACGGCTGCACATTTGAGGAAGTTGCAAATTCTCTGAGATATAAGGATCCCTATATGGTACTGGCTGACTTTGATGCATATCAGTCTGCACAGCAGTATGTGTCCGAGTGCTATAAGGATCAGAGCAAGTGGAACAAGATGTCACTTGCAAACATCTCGGGCGCAGGCATCTTCTCTGCCGACAGAGCAGTTGAGGATTACGCAAGAGATATCTGGAAGCTGTAATAAGCCGACGGGAACAGCTGATTTTTGGGAGGATCACGAAAGTGGTCCTCCTTCAATTACAGCAACATCAGCAAACGTTCACGACATAACAGAGGCACATAAGCTGATACGGGAGGATGATGAGGTAGTTTACGGAGATTCGGGATATATCGGCATAGAAAAGCGTGAAGAAATCATAAATGACGAACATCTTTCAAGCATAGAATACCGCATAAACCGCCGTCCCAAAAGCCTTCCTAAGGTATCGGATAATGCAGTTGATTGGGAAAGATATATTGATTACAGAAAATCCGCAGTACGCTGCAAGGTTGAACACGCATTCAAATATATCAAGGATACATTTAATTTCCGAAAGGTAAGATACAAGGGACTTGCAAAGAATTTCAATAAGCTGAACGTGCTGTTTGCCTGTGCAAATCTGTTAATGGTGAAGCGTGTTCAAAAAGATTTCCGTCCGATTGCGGGATAACTATACCCTTTTGAGGGTAAAAGCCCTGTTTGGGGTAGAAAAAGTGAGGATTTAACGCTGATTTTGACTTGATTTTCGTAGAAATGCTCATTTAGACGAAATTTCGGGTGCTGTGTGGTTTTGATGAGGGATTTATTCAGCGAGTCCTTAGTAATTTTAGCTGCCATAGATATTGATTTGTTCTATGGCAGCTTTTTTAGGAGTGAAGTAATTGATTTTCAATATTAAGCACAAAAAAATAATTTTATGTTTATTAGCTGCAATCAGTATATTCATTGCCGCAAATATAGTAAAGTTAGATGGAAGATGTTATTTTAGATTTTGTACCGAAGTCTTTTTAGATAATTGTACAAATGAAGATGCAAAAAAATTGCAAACAATGCCATTTATTAACAGTTTGGTAATTCGAAATTGTGAAGCAGAAAATATAGATTTTGTTAAAAACAAAAAGAATTTAACCAATTTGAGTATTCTTAAATATAGTGGTGATTGGGCTCCACTAAAAAATTGCAATAAATTAAAAAGTTTTGATGTTACGAATAGCACTTTTGATAATCTGACTTATTTTTCTGAAATGGAACAATTGGAAAATTTGAATTTCAGTTTTATTTCTTATGACGTAAAAATATATAGTATAAATGGAATTGAAAAATTAAAATCTTTGAAATTTTTATCCCTTAATGGGGTAAAGGAGGAAAATGTTAGTCTTATTGCTGATTTGACTGCTTTAAACACATTGAGTATAATGAATAGTGACATTTCATTTCTTGATATTGATTTAAATGAATTGAAATATTTAGCTTTAAAAAACAATCAGAATATTCAAACGTGTTCTTTTTCTGATAAATGTGTTAGTCTTGAAGAAATAACAATTGAACATTGTTCAAATATAGCTATAAATATTAATGAAATTATTAATCTTCCCAAATTAAAAAAAGTCACCGTATCAAAAGGGGTATTTACAGAAAAGGAGATAGCTGAGTTAAGATTAAATGATATTAAAGTAGAGTTACTTTAATCAGTCTGTCGCCAGATCAGCCAATTCAAAGTTTGTGCTGTTTGCACGGTTTTGCGCATTTGATGCTGTCATCAGATTTATTTTCGGTATGCCCGCATAAATTTTTCCTTTCCGTACTATAATAATACAAAAGGACTTTACGGAAAGGGATCGATAAAATGAATCGCTATGTTAAAAGAAAACTCAAAGGTCTTTTCTGCCTCGCTGCCGCTTCTGCCGCCGTTATCGGCACTATGGCAGCCGTACCCAGACCCGACCCCGAAACGCTCGCTCTCGCTGCCGCTGCCGCCGCTTCGGGCAGATATCCCGCTGATGTCCCCCCTGATGATATCCCCGAAACATCGCCTGCTGCCGATCTCAGCTTCACTCCCGTTTCCTACGGAAAAATATCCCGCCCGTCATCGGCTGACGAGGAATCGCATATCGAAAATGAGGAAAATGCAGATGATATCCCGAATGATCCTTCCGAAAATCCCGGGCATATCGAAAGGCGCACATACGGACATGCTTCGGGCGATGAATACATAGACCTACCCTCGGGGCAGATCAGAAATCTGACTTCGCTCCCGAATGAGGATGTCCTCGCAGCCGCAGAAAAAGGCGCAGATTTCACCCTCACTGCCGATGGATCGGTCCAGGTCATGATAATGCACACCCATACCACCGAATGCTTCGAGCCTTCCCCATCCGATACTTACGACAGCTCACGCTCCTGCCGCACTCAGGATCTGTCGCAGAATATGGCTGCTGTCGGCGATAAGATAGCGGAGGAGCTGGAAAAAGCGGGGATCGGCGTTGTGCATGATGTCACCCTGCATGATTATCCGTCCTATAACGGTTCGTATGAACGGAGTGCCGTCACAGTGGCGGATGCGCTGGAAAAATATCCCGATATAAAGATAGTGCTGGATATCCACCGTGATGCAATTGAAACCGAGGACGGGCTGCGTGTTGCGCCTGTCGCCGAAATAAACGGGAAAAATGCCGCTCAGCTCATGATAATCTGCGGTGCGGATGACGGAACTATGGATATGCCCGATTATCTGAAAAATCTGGGATTTGCAGCCGATCTTCAGCAGTCACTCGAGAATGCCGCCGAGGGTATAACACGTCCGATCCTTTTCGATTACAGGCGATATAATCAGGATCTGACAACGGGCTCGCTGCTTATTGAGGTCGGAAGCCACGGAAACAGTCTTGATGAAGCACTGTATTCGGGCGAGATTATAGGAAAGGCGCTGGCATCGCTGGCGGAAAAGTAAAATGCTTGGAAGTATAAAAGGAATGTTTTTTGTTAAAATGGAAAAAAGCAGGCGGATAAAGCGCAGGATAATAATGTGGACAGAATTCATGCTGCTTGCGGCGCTGCTTATAACAGGCTGCTGCATCGCATGGAAAAACAGCTATGACCTTATGAACAGCGAGCCTATGACCATGTTTTATGCCGAAGAAAGCGGCGGAAAGGTTCATTTTATCATCATGAACAAGGATTTTTATGCGGATCTGCCGCAGTTTGCCGCATCCGATCCGTAATATGATTTGTTCCCAATTTGTAACCAAAATTTCAATTTGAAATGCAAAAAAGTTTGAATTTGACAAATCGCATAAAAAAAATAAGCAAAATAGGGCAAAATTGTACGTTTGGACAGTTGAATGAAATTGAGATGTTGTGTTATAATATAGCCATAGTTATGAGTTGAAGCTTTAACTACAAATATTAAACAAAATGGAGGAAATAACAATGAGAACAAAGAAGATTTTCGCTGCTGCTGCAGCATCTGTTATGGCTGTTTCTATGCTGGCTTGCACAGCTTTCGCACAGGGCAAGACTGAGACTCCTGACGAGATCCAGACTACTCCCGTAGAGACTGAGGTTATCACAGCTGCTCCCGAGGAGACAACAGCTCCTGCTACTGAGGCTGCTCCCGCTGAGACAACTGCTGTTGCTCCCGTAGAGAACATTCCTACAGGCAACGCTCCTGTTGCTCTGGCTGTTATCCCTGTTGCACTGGCTGCTGCTGCAATCGTTGCTAAGAAGGCTAACAAGTAATTTACGGTTTATTCCGCAAAATGCCGCTCCCTGCGGTTTCCGCAAGGGGCGGTTTGTTTGATTTAAAGGGGAAATTCGACATGATGATGCAGATCCTGACGCAGACCGCACTTCCCGAAACGGGCAATCCCGAACTGGCGGCTTATCTTGTTCCTGCGGTGCTTGCGGCTGTAACTATCATCCTTAAAAAGAGAAATAAACGCTGATCCGCAGCGGATATCCTGCTTTGCTTGGTTAAAATAGTTAAAATGCACAAGGCAGTGCGATTATATTAATACAAATTGGATATAGATTTTTTTTAAAAAAAGCGTTATAATGTTCTTATAAATAATGAAGGCGGAAATCGTTTTCAGATGCTTTCATTTTAATTTCGGTGATTATCCGTCTGCACAGGCGGGGTAATTATACTATACTTCATTTTATGAAAGGATGTTTTTCATGAAGGTTAATAAGCTTATTGCCGCTGCTGTAAGCGGCGCAGTTGCAGTTTCCGCTATGGCAGTTTCCGCATTTGCTATCGATGAGCCCGTAGTTGCAAAGCTCGGTTTCACAGACAGCACATGGTCCTTCCAGGACTGGGATTCTTCCGTTGAGGTTACAGGCGACGGTACATACACTCTGACCTCTACTGCTGTTGCAGGTGCTGGCGATTTCGGCGTATTCGTAATCGACTTCGATCAGATGTATGCTAACTATCCTGATGCTGTTGCAACACTCGACAAGGTTGAGGTTGACGGCGCAGAGATCTCCGTTGACGGTTCTAAGATCCTCTACGGCGATATCGAGGAAAAGGGCAACTTCAGAATCGATATCTACAACATGTACTCCGATACTAAGGATGATCCCGGTGTAAACCAGGCTACTCCTGTAAACGAGTCTCTCTCTGTCACATTCACAGTTTCCGGTCTTGGCGATGCTGCTGCAGCTGAGACAGAGGCTGCTCCTGCTGAAACAGAGGCTGCTCCCGCTGAGACAGCTGCTGCAACAGATGAAGCTCCTGCTAAGACAGGCAACACAGCTGCTGCTGCAATCGCAGGCGTTATGGCTGTTGCCGGTGCTGCTGCTGTAGTTTCCAGAAAGAGAAAGTAATTTTTCTTCTGAAACACTGCATTAAGTGATGCTTTTTATGATGCTGTACGGTCAGAAATGGCTGTACAGCATTTCTTTTCTTTCAGCGGTTAGATGCAGGCAGGATCTCTGCAAATAAAACGACTTTTGGACCTATTTAATATAATTTTGCATGAAAAAATTTACATTTTGTCAGAAAAGCACAGCTTGTTTGTTTGATATGCACAATATTATTCAATATAAAACCGCAGATATTGTGAAAAAAATATGTTGTTCTTTTCTGAAAATAATGTTATAATGCAATTATAAAAATGGCGGATAAATATCCGCTGAAAAATGGAGGAGATTTTTTATGAAGATCAGTAAGATTTTCGCCGGTATTGCTGCAGCAGCAGTTGCTGTTTCCGCAATGGCAGTAAGTGCATTCGCATTTGACATGAACACAGAGTACACAGGCGGTTGGTCCGCAAGTACTACTATCCCTAAGGCTGAGTTCGAAGCTATCGGCGGCGATGTTAAGGTAGTTCTCGAGGTTGAGAGACACGATCCCCCCGTTGGCAAGGGCAACTACGTTCTGAAGCCTATGAATATCTGCGTTTCCTGGGATCAGATCACAGATCAGCTTACATCCGATACAGCAGTTGCTAAGGAAGACGGTTTCTTCATCGTTGCTCCTGATGTAACATCTGTTGAGTTCGTTGTTCCTGAGGCTACATGGCAGTCCTTCAAGGGCTATGTTGATGCTGACGGCAATGAGGATGAGTCCGCAGGTCTTGCTTTCCAGGTCAACGATGTTATCATCAAGTCCGCTACACTTTCTTCCGGTTCTCCCGAGGGTGAGATCAAGAGAGTTTCCGAAGAAGAGAGCGGTGCTATCATGAGCGGTGAGGCTGCTGCAACTGAGGCTGCTCCTGCTGAGACAGAGGCTGCTGAGACAGAGGCTGCTCCTGCTGAGGAGACAACAGCTGCTGATGCTTCCGCTGACGCTGCTGAGACAACAGCTGCTGCAACAGATGAAGCTCCTGCTAAGACAGGCAACACAACTGCTGCTGCAATCGTAACAGTTATGGCTGTTGCAGGCGCTGCTGCTGTAATCTCCAAGAAGAGAGGCTAATCTCTGACTGAAGATACATATGTCAGATAATTTCCGCCGTCCGATGAGTTCGGGCGGCGGTTTTTCGTGAAACGCTTTTTGTCAGTATTGTGATAAATGACGAAAAAAATTCAGAAAGATTATCTAAAATATATGTTGAGTTTTAGGGTAAAACGTGATATAATCTATGGTATATAAACGGTATTATACCGCGAATAAATTTTGGAGGAGATTTACAATGAAAATCAACAAGCTTTTCGCAGGTATTTCTGCTGCTGCTATCGCAGCTACAATGTGTTCTTTCAGCACATCTGCTGTTGCTGAAGGCGCAACATCCATCGATTTTGAGGATGGCGACTGCTCTTTCATGTACATGAATGTAGACTCAGGCGCTGACGATTCCAAGCTTTCCGTTGAGGATTACGATGGTTCCAAGCAGCTCAAGGTTGACGTTCAGGATTCCACAAAGGTTCCGAAGGTTTGGTTCGATATCTACAAGATCATGACTCCTGACGCTGCTACAACAGTTAAGTCTATCGAGTTCGATCTGACAATCGTTCCTAAGGATTCTTCCAAGCAGCTCGGCTGGATGGGCGGCGCAGTAGGTGCTGCCGGTTCCTACGGCACACAGAAGAACCCCTCTTGGTCTCAGGATACATGGGAGTGCACAGATGACAATCTGTACGTTGATGGCGGCGTTGCTAAGACACACATCAAGAGAACATTCCTTCTGAAGGCTACTCAGGGCTTCACAGCTAAGAGCGAAAGCCCCTTCTTCGGCTTAATGGCTTGGGCTAACCAGAACGGTACAGAGTACGTTATGTACATTGATAACGTTGTATTCACAGACGATGCTGATAAGACTATCACACTCGGTCTGCCTATTGAAGAAGCAACAGAGGCTACAACAGATGTTGTTGAGTCCGAGGAGACAACAGCTGCTGCTGAGACAGAGGCTCCTGAGGTAATCACAGCTGCTGCTGAGACAGAGGCTGCTCCTGCTGAAACAGCTGCTGCTGAGACAGAGGCTGCTCCCGCTGAGACAGCTGCTGAAACAACTGCTGCTGCAACAACAGAGGCTCCTGCTAAGACAGGCAACACAGCTGCTGCTGCAATCGTTGCTGTAATGGCTGTTGCAGGTGCTGCTGCTGTAATCACAAAGAAGAGAGGCTAATACCTTTCCAAGACGGTTACATATCGTTTATAATGCGATCCGCTCCGAGCTTTTCGGGGCGGATCTTTTTTTGTTTATTTTACTTTTCTGTGATATCCGAAACAGTTAAACACCGCAGCTTTTGCCATATTCGGAACAAAGTCCTGCTGTGAGATATCATGGTCACACGGCAAAGTGTGTTTCACGGCGATATTATGCTTCAGGGCGCAATATATCGCCGTGAGAGCCGCCTTTTTTCGTGGGAATACATAAGCGGCGGACGTACTTTGCTCCATATATGACAAAGTATACGGCTTTGCGCCTTGTTTTATATCCGAAAAAAAGCAAAATATCCAAAAAGAAAGGCAAATTTCTGTATAGAAAAAAACAGCAATTTAGAAATAAAGAGTTGATTTTTCTTTCGGGATATGATATAATATGAAAAATGTATATATTTTTTCGGCATATTACTTTTCAGGAGGTATATTAATATGGGCATAATCAAAGCAGCAGCTTCGGCTATCGGCGGCGGTCTGGCGGATCAGTGGCTCGAGGTACTTGAACCCGACCAGATGACCGATACTACTGTTCTCGTGAGCGGCGTTCCCGTGCGCAGAGACAGAAGAAACACAAACACCAAGGGCAACAGCAATATAGTTTCCAACGGCTCTGTTATCCATGTCGGACCTAACATGATGATGATCCTCACAGACGGCGGCAAGGTCATCGACTATTCCGCTGAGGAGGGCTATTATACCGTAAACAACAGCTCATCGCCTTCAATGTTCAACGGCGAGCTGAAGGACGCTATCGCTGATACCTTCGGCAGGATCAAATTCGGCGGCACACCTTCCCAGAAGCAGCAGGTGTTCTATATCAATCTCCAGGAGATCAAGGGCATCAAGTTCGGCACTCAGAACCCTATCAACTATTTCGATAATTTCTATAACGCAGAGCTTTTCCTCCGCGCAAGAGGTACATATTCCATCAAGATCACAGATCCTCTGAAATTCTTCTCCGAGGCTTGCCCCCGTTCGGCATCAAGAGTCGATATCAAGGACATCAATGAGCAGTATTATTCCGAGTTCATGGACGCTCTCCAGTCCGCTATAAATCAGCTTTCCGTTGACGGTGTCAGAATTTCCACTGTAACCTCAAAGAGCCGTGAGCTTTCAAAGTATATGGCTCAGACACTTGATGCTGACTGGAACGAGCTGAGAGGCATGGAGGTATGCTCCGTCGGCATCGTCAGCATCTCTTATGATGATGAGTCCAAGGAGCTTATCAACATGAGAAACAAGGGCGCTATGATGAGCGATCCTACCATCAGAGAGGGCTTTGTTCAGTCCTCCGTTGCTCAGGGACTTCAGTCCGCAGGCTCAAACACAGGCGGCGCAGGTCAGGCATTCATGGCTATGGGCATGGGTATGCAGGGCGCAGGCGGCTTTATGAATGCCGCTTCTCAGACAAATGCCGCTCAGATGCAGGCTCAGCAGGCGGCAATGCAGCAGCAGGCAGCTCAGCAGGCGGCGGCAGGCTGGGAATGCTCATGCGGTCAGAAGGGCAATACAGGCAACTTCTGCAACAACTGCGGTGCTAAAAAGCCCGCTCCCGCCGGCTCATGGCAATGCTCATGCGGTCAGGTCAATACGGGCAATTTCTGCAATAACTGCGGAGCAAAAAATCCCAACGCTGCATGGAAATGCTCATGCGGTCAGGAAAACACAGGCAAATTCTGCTCCAACTGCGGTGCTTCAAGACCGTAATACGCTGTAATATCAACAGATCTGACAAAATGCCGTTTGCTCAGACGTGAACGGCATTTTTCTTAAATCTTTAACAGGAGTAAATTATGGAAATTGTACAGTATCAATGCCCGAACTGCGGCGGAGAGATGAAATTCAATCCCGAAAATCAGCTTTTCGACTGCGAATGGTGTATGTCCAAATTCACTGAGGACGAGATAAAGGAGGTTTTCGCCCAGAACGAAAATCATCCTCTCGATACAGCCGATCCCGAAAGCGCACAGCGTGACGAGGAGTTCGCAGACGGAAACAACCTCTACGAATGCAAGAACTGCGGTGCTGAGATAGTCTCCGATGCAAACACGGCGGCTACCTTCTGCTGCTACTGCCACAGCCCCGTTATGCTGACAGGCAGACTTTCCGCAGAATTCCGTCCCGATAAGGTCATACCTTTCAGGTATACGAACGATCAGGCGAAAAAAGCGTTTCTGGACTGGGCGCGCAAAAAGAAATTTACCCCGACAGGCTTCACGTCAGATGCTCAGCTTGAAAAGATCACAGGGCTTTATGTACCCTTCTGGCTCGCTGACTGCCGCATAAATGCGACCTACGAGGGCGAGGGACATATCGTTCATACCAGCACGCAGGGCGATTACCGTGTTACGGACACAAAAATTTTCGCTGTCAGCCGTGCCGCATATATGAATTACAACGGCATTCCGAATGATGGTTCATCTAAGATCGAGGACGATCTCATGGAAGCTATCGAGCCGTTTGACTATAAGGATCTCAAGGACTTCTCAATGTCATATCTCTCGGGATTTTATGCGGATAAATATGACGTTGACAAGATAGCGGTCCTGCCGAGGATAAAGGCAAGAGTCGAATCCGGTGCGATCGGCGTGCTGAAGGAATCGATAAAGGGATATACCGGCATAATGGATCTGCGCAAGAATGTCAATATCATCAAGACTGACTGGCGTTATATGCTGATGCCGGTGTGGTTTATGAATTTCCGCTATAAGGATAAGGATTATCAGTTCGTTATGAACGGTCAGACAGGCAAGATGGCGGGCAAGCTGCCCCTTTCGGCGGGCAAGCTCGCAGGCTTCGGAATAGGTCTGTTCGCTGTCCTTTCGGTGCTGTTTATCCTGATAGGAGGTGCGTTGTGATGAAGGTGACAAAGCTCCTTTCTGCGGCATTTGCGGCAGCTTCAGCGGCATTTCTTCTGACCGTTTCGGCGGCTGCATATAATGTTTCGGTTTATGATAATGCGGAACTTTTCTCGGACGATGAATACAGCGAGATAGTTTCCAAAGCTGAGGACGTTTCCGAAAACGGCTCGTGGAATATCCTTATAATGACCGTTTCGGGCGATCCTGGACAGTCGGTCATGTCCTATGCCGATGATAATTATGAGTCGGAAAACGGCGTGAACGCAAGCGGCGTATGCATAGTGCTTAATCCTTCAAATCCCGATGAAAATGAAGCCGATGTCTATCTGGGAACATACGGCTCTGCGATAACGCTCATAACCGACGGAAGAGTGAATAAGTTTCTCGACGACGTTTTTCCGTATTACGACGATTATCAGGACGCAAACGCTGTCCTGACGGGACTCGATACTCTGAACGGCTTCATCAATGAGGGCGTGTATGACGATGCTGCGGTCGTTGAAGGCTCATATGACGATAACTATGACTACGACAGCGAGGAACAAAGCGGCGGATTTAATATGTCTGCGGCAATGATACTTAGTGCGCTTGTTTTCGCTGCGGCCGTATCGGGAATAACTGTCGGCTGCATCGCAGGATCCTACAAATTCCACGCAAAACAGACTGCAAATGCATATCTCGACAGGGGCAACCTCAATATGTACAGACAGAAGGATGTGTTCCTGCGTGAAACACATACAAGAACAAAGATCGACAGCGGCTCTTCGGGCGGAGGAAGCAGCAGAAGCCATACCTCGTCCACTCACCGTACATCAAGCGGCGGACGTGCGGGCGGCGGCGGACGCTCATCATCAAGAAGATAAGCTCATGTTTGTGCAGACTGCGGACTTTTTTCGCAGTCTGCTTATTTTTTGTTTGACAAATTATCAGTAATGTTGTATAATAAGAAAAAGTATGGACTTTTGAAAGTGTCGGCAAAGCTGTCGGCACGGAATGATAGATATTTCTGATCTGCAAATGAACCCGCATTAAATTTATGTCAGGGGTAATGATATGAAAAAACGTTTGTTATGCATTTTATGTATGCTCTCGATGATGCTGACATTTGCGTCCTGCGGTCAGTCAGACGGCGCTGATACAGCTGAGGGCAGTGACGGAGCTTCCGGATCACAGTCGGCGGACGGTGATCCTTCGGCGGACAGCTCGGAAAGCACTGCTGACGATACAGGCAAAAATAAGGACGATAATAAGAACGGCGATGCATCCGACAGCAGCGGAGAAGCAGCGGAGACCTCTGCACCCGCTGAATCAGCTCCCGCAGATACGATAGTCGAGGCGGTCGAGTCCGCTCTTTCCGACATAAACGGCGCACTCGATGTTATCTCCAGGGAGAACGACGGAAACCCCGAGGTGGACGGCGCTATCATAACCATCAGGCAGTCATCGAACTACCTCGCAGGAAGCTATCTCGACAGTGAGGGACTTGACAAGCCTACGCCCGCCATCATCACGGGCAGAATACTTCTTGCACTTTACGATACCGATACATATTACGGCTCGTGGTTCATGAAAAATATCGACAAGGGTACTATCCGTTTCGGATTTTACGATATGACGGGCGACGGTATCCCCGAGCTTTTCGTTGAAACGTCCGATGCGATATGCTCGATACTGAACGTTGTCGATATCTCAAACGGCGGCTTCGACCTACTCGCTCAGCTTATATCCCCCGAAATGTCCAAGAGCGACGAGATCGACGTTACATGGTACACGGGCAACAGAGGATATTTCTACGTCAGCAACAAGAACCGCTCGGGAAATATCAGCGAAGTAAAGGTCATCATCGAGCCGACAGAGAGCGGAAAGGTCAATTCCTATTGGTACAGCACCTCCGACAATAACCTCGGAAATGCCGACAAAAAGCTTGCGGAATATTCCGTGATCGGCAAGGGAATGAAGACCACAAGGATCTTTGCGGCATCTGAGCTGAACTATCAGAACCTCAAGGAAGAGGTCGAGAAGAACTTCGAGATAACAGAGCCTGCGCCTCCCGCAGAAACGGAAGTCACAGACGAAAACGGCGATCCCGTTGAAACCGAGACCGCTGCTGAATAAAAAGATCATAAGCCTGATATCATTTTCGGATATCAGGCTTATTTTTTTGGATAATTTCACTTTTGCTTTGTGCGGAAAAAACAGCTTTTCAGAAACTTTTGCCTGTACCGTTACAAAGCTCTCCCGCAGCATAGTTATACCATGCTGCATAGTGTGCCGTCACGCCGATATCATGCGTCAGCAGTCTTTTTTACAGCGGCAAGCACGCCTGTAAGCATGATAACAGGGAATATCACAGCCGCAAGAATACCCGTTTTCAGCCCGTTTCCCGACAGCAGGCTTACGACCTCGGGTCCCGCAAGACAGCCGAGATCTCCCGCAAGCGCAAGATATGCAAACATAGCAGTTCCGCCCTCGGGGATAGTCTTTGATGCAAGGCTGAATGTTCCCGGCCAGAGTATGCCGACCGACATTCCGCAGAGCGCACAGCCCGCAAGCGACACGGCAGGCGACGGCGAAAGCGATATCATAAGATAGGTCACGATGCAGAGTGCCGCACTTCCCGCCATCATCTTCCGCAGAGGTATCTTTTCGCTGTTTTTGCCGTAAACAGCCCTTGCCGTTCCCATAAGCACGGCAAATGCGCACGGACCTGCAATATCTCCGACTGTTTTGGAAACGTGCAGAGCGGATTCAGCAAAAGCCGATGCCCACTGGCTTACGGCAAGCTCGGACGCTCCCGCACATACCATCAGCAGCATAAGCAGGAGAAAACGCCTGTCACGGAAAAGCTGCCCTGCGGAAAGTCCCACACCTTCTTCGGTTATCGGATTTATCGGCACAAAGCAGAAATAAACAGCGTTCAGCGCAGGTATGACTGCCCAGATAAGAGCGAGCAGGATGCGGTCGTCAATGCCGAAAATGCGGAAAAACAGCGTAGAAACAAGCACAGTCAGCACCTGTCCCCAGCAGTAGAAGGAGTGGAGAAGGCTCATTGCGCCCGATTTTGCATCGCCGGGGCAAGCCTCGACTATCGGGCTGACAAGCACCTCGATAAGTCCGCCGCCCACTGCATAAAGTATGACCGCCGCAGTAAGTCCCATGAACGGTGTCGGGAATATCTCGGGGAATATCCCAAGTCCGAGAAGTCCGACAGCTGCGAATATGTGCGCCCCGACTGCGCATTTCCTGTAACCTATCCTGTCGGCGAATTTTGCCGAGAGCAGGTCGGTCATGAGCTGCGTGAAGAAATTTATCGTGATAAGCATGCCTATCTGCGTCAGCGGAATGCCGTATTCACGCTGAAATGTCAGAAACAGGAGCGGCGCAAAGTTGTTGACAGCCGCCTGGGTGATATATCCCGCATAGCACGCCCTGACGGTGTGCCGAAAATCATTTTTAACTGCCATTTTCCGATATCCTTTCGTATGTCAACAGAGTGAGAAATCGTTTACACGGTTTGATTATATATTATGCGGATTGCTTTGTCAATGACTTATTTTTGAATTTTATCTGCGGCTGTTGACGGAATAATTTTAAAAAAATTCATATATTATCGGTAAAAACCCTTGTAATCGTCCGATTCGTGTGTTATAATATAAAATAAGAACATTTGTTGCTCTGAATTTCGGAAAAGGAATGATCATAATGCATCTTTCGGAAAAAACGCTCAGTTCCGAGCTTATTTATAAAGGCAGGATAATCGACCTCAGAAAGGATACCGCCGAGCTGGAAAACGGCATGGAGGCGACAAGAGAGCTGGTCGTTCATTCGGGAGGCGTGTGCGTTGTCCCCATTACGGATAACGGCGAGATCCTGTTCGTAAAGCAGTTCCGCTATCCCTTCAAGGAAGTGCTGATCGAGATCCCCGCAGGCAAGCTGAACCCCGGCGAGGATCACTATGAATGCGGAAAAAGAGAGCTTTCCGAAGAAACGGGTGCAGACTGCCGCATCTACAAATACCTCGGCGTGATGTACCCATCTGTCGCATATCTGACGGAAAAAATTCATATGTATCTTGCAGCGGGACTTACATTTTCCGAGCGGCATCTCGATGAGGACGAATTCCTTGACGTGATGTCCGTGCCTATGGATAAGGCTTACGAAATGGTTATGTCGGGCGAGATCAAGGACGGAAAAACGCAGGTTGCAGTGCTGAAGGCATGGTGTCTGCTGAAAAACGATCCCGATTTTCTGAAGAAATAAAAAACGGGAGCCCCGAAGGACTCCCGAAAAGATCCGATAAAAGGATCAGTAAATAACGTTTGTGTTGTGGGCGCTTGCCTGCTCAAGTGCCTCAGCTTCCTGCTCAGCCTGCATCTGCTCAATGTGGCGTGTGTAAGCCTCAAGGATCTGGGATTCAACGAGCTGACGAGCCTCAGGGGAGATAGGATGAACGATATCTCTGAATACGCCGTTCTCGTCCTTTCTGCTGGGCATTGCAACGAAAAGTCTTTCATCGCCCTGAACGACCTTAATGTCGTGGATAGCCAGCTGATTGTCGATAGTGATCGAGATAACAGCTCTCAGGCGGCCGTCGGGAATAATTTTTCTGATCTTAATGTCTGTAATAACCATTGTATAAATGTCCTCCTTAAAATATTGATGATGTTCAGCGTTATTTGCGGTAATTCAGCAGCTCGCTTTACAAATAGTATGGCAAGAGTCAGTGTGAAATATTCAGGTCTTTGACCGAATTTTTACCGAAACGAATAGCGGAAAGCGGGATATAACGTATAAATGCCGTTTATCTGCCAATCATCTTTAATACAATTATACTGATTTTCCTATGGATATTTATAGAAGCTTTATCTGAATTTATTCTAAACTTTGTGAGGTGTTTTTTCTTGAATATTATTAACGGTTATAATATGGGAATTCTTGCAGGAAAAAAGCATATTCATTTCATCGGCATCGGCGGATCGGGTATGTATCCGCTTGCACAGATACTCCATTCCAAGGGATTTTACCTGACAGGATCGGATAATAATGAGACGGAAACTCTCGACGCAGTACGTAAAATGGGCATTCCCGTTACTCTGGGACAGAAGGCGGAGAACATAGAGGGTGCTGACCTGATAGTTCATACCGCAGCGATCATGGAGGATAATCCCGAGCTTGCCGCTGCAAGAAAAAGCGGCGTTCCCGTCATTGAGAGAAGCGATCTGCTGGGACTTATCACAAAGTGGTACAGCGACACGATATGCGTCTGCGGAACTCACGGAAAGACCACAGTTACCTCGCTTATCACGCAGATCTTCATGGAAGCGGGCAGGGATATCTCCGCTGTTATCGGCGGCAAGCTCCCGATCATCGGCGGAAGCGGAAGATGCGGAGAGTCGGACACTATGGTCTGCGAGGCATGCGAATTCATGGATCATTTCCTGAAGCTTGCACCCGATACAGCCGTTATCCTGAACGTTGACGCTGACCATCTCGATTACTTCAAAACGCTGGACAATATTATAAAATCATTTCATAAGTTTTGTGAAATCACCACAAAAAATATAATCGTTAACGGTGACGACAAAAATTCAATGACCGCTGTCAGCGGCATCACGGGCAAAAATATCGTCACATTCGGAATGAACAGCACGAACGATTACTATCCCGAGAATGTCACCGTGATATCGCCTATGCGCCGTGAATTCGACCTTATGCACAAGGGAAAAAAGCTTGTTCATCTGACGCTCAATATCCCCGGAGATCATAATATCGCAAATGCCGTTGCAGCCGCAGCCGCAGCGATAGTTTCGGGACTGACACCCGATCAGCTGGTCAAGGGCATGGCTGATTTCACGGGAGCAAAGCGCAGGTTTGAGAAGCTCGCCGAGATAAACGGCATAACGATCGCCGATGATTACGGACATCACCCCGCAGAGCTGACAGTGACGCTGACCGCCGCTATGGGCATGGGCTTCAAGCGTGTGTGGGCAGTGTTCCAGCCGTTCACATTCTCAAGAACGGCGATGCTGCTGGACGATTTCGCAAAGGCACTTTCAATAGCCGACAGAGTGGTTCTGACCTCGATAATGGGTTCGAGGGAGAAGAACACATACAATATCTACACCAAGGACCTCGCCGCAAAGATAGACGGTGCTGTTTGGTTCGAGGAAGAGGAGCATGACGCAAATATGAAGCTTGTCGCAGAATATCTCGCTGAGAATGTTCAGCCGGGAGATCTGGTGCTGACTATGGGCTGCGGCGACTGCTATAAGGCTGCACGCCTGCTTATTTCGATGCTCGGAAAAAAATGACCGCATATGCGGAGAAAGGACGAAACGAATGAAAGATAAGGTCAAGGAAGTTTACGAATATATACGCGACAAATCGCAGGACGGTGTGCCGCCCTCAATACGTGAGATATGCAGCGACCTCGGCATACGCTCGACCTCAACGGCTCACAGATATATAAATCAGCTGGTCGAGGAGGGACTTCTCGAAAAAATGTCGGGACGCAACCGTTCCGTCAAACTGGCGGGCAGGGGTGCAATGAAGGTGCCTCTTGTCGGCACGATAACCGCAGGCGAGCCTATCACGGCTATCGAGGACATTACCGACTACATATCGTTCCAGCCCGACAAAAACTATGCGGGACAGCTCTTTGCGCTCAATGTAAGGGGCGAGAGCATGATAAACGCAGGTATTCTCAGCGGAGATATCGTTGTTATCGAGCAGATGGATTATGTCCCGAACGGTACGATCGCAGCGTGTCTTGTTGACGGCGAGGGCGCAACTGTCAAGACCTTCTATAAGGAGGACGGACATTACCGTCTTCAGCCCGAGAATGATTTTATGGATCCGATAATCGTCGATGACTGCAGTATACTGGGCAAGGTTATCGCCGTTATCCGCTATATGGAGTGAAAAAATGAAGCTGATAGTAAATGCCGATAAAAACTGGGCGATAGGCAGGGGCGGAGATCTGCTGTTTCCTATCCCCGAGGACATGAAATTTTTCCGTGAAACGACCAAGGGAAAGACCGTCATAATGGGCAGGAAAACGCTTGAATCGTTCCCGAACGGTCAGCCGCTGAAAAACCGCCTGAACATCGTCCTGTCACGCAGGGACGCAGAGTTTCCCGAGGGCGTGGTTCATGTGAGATCTGTCGATGAGCTGAAGGATGCGGTGAAGGATATCCCCGATGATGAGCTTTTTGTTATCGGCGGAGCGGAGATATATAAGCTTCTTCTCCCCGAATGTGATACGGCACTGATAACCGTCGTTGACGCAGAGAGCAGGGACGCTGATGCGTATATCCCGGATTTCGATGAGCTGGACGGCTGGACGCTTGCCGAACAGTCCGAAGAAAAGGAGCATAACGGAGTAAAGTTCCGCTTCTGCACATATAAGCGTGCATAAAAACAGGGTGCCGAATAACGGTACCCTGTTTTTACTATTATATTTTTAGGAGAAAATTTGAGAAATCAGAATTCAAGTGTGTCTATTACCTTGAGATCCTCAAGCTCTGCGGAAACGATGCGTCCGTTGCCTATTGCATAGAGAACGTCGCCGTTTACAGCGGCTCTGCGGAAAACAGTGCTGTCATCGAGGTCGGCGTATTCGATCTGTCCCTTGAATATGAAGCCTGCCTCATCATCGTATGTCCATACAGCGTAAATGGAGCGTGTTCCGAACTCATTGTGGCTGTAAAGCGGAACGCCGATGATCCTGTTCTCACTGTCGGCAAGGATCGCCTTTTTGTCGGTGAATGCCTCGGAGAGAAGGTCGGGGAAGCTTTCTGTCGTAAGCTCATTGATAACGGAATTTGTTGAAGTATCCGCCATAGTGAGCTTCAGGGAAACGGTTCCGTCCTCATTTGTGACGGTCTGAACGCCGAGTGAACGTGCAGCGGAATACTTTACATAATCCGCAGGAAGAAGCGTTTTGTCCGATTGAACGGGCTCAGCCTCGTTGGTAAGATCGACAGTAAGCGCAGGCTCTGTGCTGTCAGTATAAAGCGCAGCGCATCCGTCGGCAAATCTGACGTTAGATATTTTTTTGCCCGGGAGGAGCTTTCCTGCACTTCCCGAAACTACCATATCATCATTCAGGATATAGATAGCCGAAGAAACCTCTTTTGTTTTAGCATCGGTCGTTTCAGCGGCAAGCATAAGGCTGTTGTCTCTGCTGCCCATGCCTCCTGATGTTATGATAGCACCCTCAACAGCACCGTTTGCACGGTAAACCGGAGCGCCGTTTGTCAGAGCGAAGCTTGTAACAACTGTATATTCGGAATTCTTGAAGCCCACACCTGCGACATAAAGCCTGTCGGCGGAGCTGTAAACATAATCGGGAGTTCCGAGAACGGCTGATACCTTAGCTTCGGCATTGCCCGACCTGCAGTTGATTCCCGAAATAACGGTGTAATCAGTGCTGTTTGCGTTCGACGGGATAATGATATCCTCCGCCGCAACATGGGATTTTTCGCCGTTTACGAAATAAACGGGAACGAAGTTATCGAGGTCCGTTTCATTTTCGAGGGGACTGTGCTGATATTTCACGTAGCTTGTAACGAGATAAACCGAGCCATCGACCATAGTCGAGGACATATAGCTTCCTGCCTGTGTGAAAGTTGAAGCTTTATCGAGCGTATCCGCACCGATATTATAAACATCGGCAGTAACGCAGGGGACAGGCGAGGAGGACGTTTCCGTTACGAGCATATCGCCTATGGAAACGAGAACCAGCTTATCTCCGTCAACGAACATTTCAACGGGAGTCATGTCATCCTGCTGTAATTTTTCTGTCAGCTCGGAGACACCGTTTTCCGTGTTGAAGACATAGAGCGTGTCATTTCTGATATAGAATATCCTGTTTCCCGAAGAGCAGATAATATCAGCTTCGGAAACATCATCCGCATGATCCGAGGCATCGGGTGCAGATCCGTCCGCCTTGGAAAAAGCAGCATTTTCAGAGCTGCCGTTTAAGTAGATATCGCGGATATAACCATAAAGATCGCCGTAGGTTTCGGGCTGTTTAACGTCTGCATAGCTGATGGGATCGCCTAAAACGACCTGATCCGCATCATTTCCGTCCCTATACAGCCAGACTCCCGTAACAAGAGCGGCGCACGCAGCAGCGCAGGCAAATGATCTGATCGCAATATACTTTCTTTTGTTCTTCACTGTTTTTGCGGAAATATTTTTCTTTTCGGCACCGCCCGCAGTCATCTTTATATTTCTGCTGTCGGACTGAGCTGTTCCGCAGTTCTTTTTAAGCATAAGGGCAATATTTTCGGGAGAGAGTTCATCGGGAACCTCAACTTCGCCTGCCATTTTGACTAATCTTTCTTCAAATGTCATGCTGATTTCCTCCTTTCTTAAAGTTTTCCGCCTGACATAAGCTTTTTGAGCTTGATCTTGGCTCTTGCCGCCTTAGATCTGACGGTGTTTGAGTTCATACCGGTCATAGCGGCGATCTCGTCGCTTCTGTAACCGGAAACGATACCCAATGACAGCACAAGTCTTTCGTCCTTATCGAGTTTACCGAAACAATCAGCCAGCTCACTGCTGCTGAAGTCCATCTCCTCGGCTTTTTCTTTTTCTGTGCCGATAATGTCGTCCAGGTCCTCACGGTCATTTCGTATCTCTGTATATTCCCGCTGCTTATTATTTATCTTTGCAGTCAGGATCTTCATGATCCATGATTTGAACGCATTCTCATCTCGGAGATTTTTGATGGACTTAAACGCATCGAGAACCGTGTCACTGACCACGTCTGAAGCGTCATGCTCATTGTTCAGGTTGAAGAGGGCTATGCGGTACATGTCCTTATAAACAAGGGAGTAAAGCTGAGCGAAAGCATCGGCATCGCCGCCGCGGGCTTTTTTAACGCAGTCGGCAAAGTTGTTTAACATTCTGAATATCACCTCGTTCTGCATATAAAATACAGATTGATAATGACATTATACCACATTTTTTTCTCTTTTAAAAGACCTGTCGATAAATTAGTGCAAAAAAAAGTGTGATTTGTTGCATTGCAAAATTTAATTTGTATGATTGCACAAATAAACGCAGTAACAAAGTATCGTATATAGTTATTTTGCCTGACGATTATTCTTTTGGATATGGTTATGCGTCCGCGCAAAGGTAACTTTAGTGTTTTGATTGATGAGGAGAACTGCTTTTGCGGTTCTCCTTTTGCTTTTTATATTCAGGTGAACAGCACCAACAGACCCGCACCCAAAAGAAAAAGCGTTGGGGTCCAGCCCTTTGGCTTTGGAAAGGGCTGGTCGCCCTCGCAAGGGCGAAACTCCGCAAGCAGCAGTCAAAAATTCGCTGACATAAAGAGAAGAAAAAAGCGTCAGTCAAAACACGGAACGCACATAGCATATGCACCGCACAAAGCCGCAAATCAAAAAAGCCGCATGCACCAAAGAAGAGGAGTCCATCATAGCATAAACAACAAAATAAGAAGTGTAGACCGTCAATAGCATGCGGCGCTTGACCGATAACATCGCCGAACGGCGATAATGTATCGGTCAACCGTTTCGCAAGAAACGGCGGTAGGTCGCAAACTAACCGATATCCGCAGTTCAGAACCCATCAAACTTCCCGATATCCGCAGAATACAAACCTAACAAAGCCCCGAAAA